>JANWHI010000066.1 GCA_025450495.1 Candidatus Dormiibacter sp.
CCGGGCAGAGAGATTCTTCGCGCGCTGGGGACTGTGGACGATCCTCTTCGCCTACTGGCTGCCCGTCCCCAACGATCTCCTCTACTTCGGCGCCGGCGACGCTCGCATCCCGTTCCTTCCCTACATCGTGGTGGACTTCATCGGCACGCTGAGCTACGTCGGGCTGTGGGTGGCGCTCGGTTTCATCATAGGCAAACCTGCCGAGAACGTCGCCGACGCCGTGGGCCAGTACAGCGGACGGATCACGATCGCGCTGATCGTGGTCATCTTCGCGATCAGCGCGCTCTCCGCGTGGCGCGGTGGGCACCGACGGGGTGCGGCCTAGGGTGGCTCAGGTGACGGCGGCGCGCTGCGCGAACCTGCCGTCGAGGTGGCTGCCGGCGTCGATGACGGCGTGGAGCGCTTCCGCCGCGTCCCAGACGTCCACGTAGCGCAGATACAGCGGCGCGAAGCCAAAGCGGCAGACGTCCGGGGCGCGAAAGTCACCGATGACGCCGCGTTCGACGAGCGCACGCATCACCCCGTAACCGTTGGCATGGCGGAAGGACGCCTGTGAGCCGCGGCGCGCGGGGTCGCGAGGCGAGACCAGCTCAAACCCCATGCCCGAGCAGCGCTCCTCGACCAGGGCGATGAACAGCTCGACGAGCGCTGTCGACTTTGCTCGCGCTGCCGCCATGTCCTGCTCGAGCCATAGGTCAACGCCGGCCTCGAGTGCTGCCAGTTGAAGGATCGGCGGCGTTCCGGAGAGCATCGCCGCGATGCCGCCGGCCGGCCGGTACACCGCCTCGAACGCGAATGGCTCCGCGTGACCGAGCCATCCCGGCACGGGATTGCGCAGGCGATGGTGCAGATCGGTGCGCACGTGCAGGAACGCCGGCGCACCGGGGCCGCCGTTGAGGTACTTGTAGCCGCATCCGGTCGCCATGTCGGCGCCGTCCTCGTCGACCCGCAACGGTACGGCCCCGACGCTATGTGACAGGTCCCACACCGCCAGCGCGCCGGCGGCATGGACGGCGTCGCTGACCGCCCTCATGTCGTGCATGAACCCGGTGCGGTAGTCGACGTGCGTGATCAACGTCAGCGCCACGTCGTCGCCCAACGCATCGAGGAGATCGGTGCGCGGCACCACACGCATCCTCGCGCCACGGAGCTGCGCCGCGCCGGCGGCGATGTACAGATCGGTGTGGAAGTTCTCCTGCTCGGTGAGCACAACCGCGCGTCCCGGCTGCATCGCCAGCGCCGCACACACCAGCTTGAACAGACATACCGACGTGGTCTCGGCGACCACGACCTCGTTCTCCGCGGCCCCGATCAGCCGCGCGATCTTCGCACCCACGCGCAGCGGCGCCGCCAACCAGCGCGCGTCCGTCCAGCTGCGGATGAGCCCATCACCCCACTGCTGCTCCACGGTCGCGGCGACAATCTCGGCCGTGCGCGCCGGCAGCGCGCCGAGGGAGTTGCCGTCGAGGTAGACGAGCCCGTCCGGGATGACGAAGCGCTCGCGGACGTGTGCAAGGGGGTCGCGGGCGTCGCGCTCAGCACACGCGTCGCGGTCGATGCGCGCGCTCACAGCCGGTTGCGCACCTCCCAGAGCTCGGGGAAGAAACGCTGCTCGAGTGTCGTCTGCAGGTAGGCGACACCGAGACTCCCACCGGTGCCGGTGCGGCTGCCGATCTCCCGTGCCGCCATCAGAGCGTGGTGGTGGCGCCAGCGGGCGATCGTCTCGTCGTGGTCGACGAACAGCTCACACAGCTCGTGGAGAACGGCGCGCACCGCGTCGTCGTGGTCGCGGTACAGAGATGCCAGGGTGGCCAGCCGGCGATCACGTGCCTCATCGTCGTCGCCGGTCGGAAAATCGAGGGGGGTGGCGCGCAGCGTCGACCCCAAGGCGGCGTACAGCGAACGCTCCTCCAGGCGCGCCGACAGCTGGGCGCGCTGGACGTCGCTGCGGCCCGCGTCGCCGAGGTGACCGCGCTGCCCTGCCCCCGACAGGGCCTCGATCTCGCGGAATTGGGTCGACTGAAAACCGGACGCCGGGGCCAGCGGGTCGCGGAAGTGCATGAAGCCGTCAGGGCTCATGGTCTCGAGAACGCGCAACTGCTGGATCAGCAACTCCTCGACGCCGACGGCGCGCCGCAGCGGGGCCAGGGCGGCGTGCGGTCTGGCCTCATCGAGCGCGGAGGCGGTGGCATCGAGCTCGTGGAGGATGAGCTTGAACCAGAGCTCGTACACCTGGTGCACGACGATGAAGAGCATCTCGTCGTGGGCACCGTCGCTGAGCGGCTGTTGGAGATCGAGGAGGGCGTCGATGTGCAGGTAGGTGACGTAGTCGGTCTGGACGCTCATCCGGCTGCCACTCTAGGCCTGTCTGACGCGGCGGCGCAGGAGGGCGAGAACTCTGGTCTCGGCCGGGCTCAGCTCGTCAGCGCCTGCCAGCGTCTCGTCGGCGCGCTTTCCGAGGCTGGTGAGCAGGTCCCCGTCGAGGTGTGCGCTGATCACCTCAGGGTGCACATAACAGCGCCGGCACACCGCGGAGGTGTTGCCCAGTTCGCGCGCCACCGACTCCACCGCTTCGACCACCTGTCGTCTGGCCTGCGTCTTCGAGGCGTGGTCGCCGAGCTCCGCAAGCGCCTCCGCGGCGAGCACGGTACCGGCCCAGGTGCGGAAGTCCTTGGCGGTGAAGTCGTCTCCGGCGGCGTCGCGGATGTACGCGTTGACGTCGTCGGATTGAACGCCGTGCACTTCGCCGTCGTCGCCGAGCCACTGGAACAGCTCCTGGCCGGGAAGCTCCTCGAGTCGCGTGATGGCGCGTGCCACCCGCGCGTCCCTGACGTCGACGACATGCGCCCTTCCACTCTTGCCACGGAACTGAAAGCGCACCTTGCTGCCTTCCACCTCGACGTGGCGCTCGCGCATCGTGGTCAGCCCGAATGACCTGTTCGCGCGCGCGTACTCCTCGTTGCCAACCCGGATGCAGCTGGCGTCGAGCAGCCGCACGACGAGCGCGAGCACGCGCTCGCGCGACAGGTCGGGCCGGCGCAGGTCGCTGTCCACCTGAGCGCGGATCCGCGACAGAGCGTCGCCGAAAGCAAGCGTGCGTTCGTACTTGGTGGCGTCACGCACCTCACGCCAGTGATCGTGGTAGCGGTACTGCTTGCGCCGGCGCGCGTCGCGGCCGGTGGCCTGGATGTGGCCGTCGGCGTACGGGCAGATCCACACGTCGGTCCACGCTGGGGGCACCGCCAGGTGGGCGATTCGCTGCAGCTCGGCTGGCCGCCGCACAGCTCGGCCATCCGGGCCGATGTAGCGAAAACCACCGCCGGGTTTGGCCTCGCGGCGGATTCCCGGGCGGGCGTCGGTGACGTGGCGCAATCCCGCGGCGCGCGCCGATGCAGAGGGGTCGTTGTCGACAAGGCGACGACGGCGGGACACCACGCGATGCTAGGCAGCCGGTACCCCGCAGGGCGCTGCGCGGGCTATCCCTCAGCGTCGGGGAGGTGGACGATGTCGCCGAGCCGGAAGGCGTCGACGGGCGTGAGCTGGCCATAGGTGCAGGTGAGCGGGTCGCGATCCTTGCGCCAGCGCAAGAACCGCGCCGCGTGGCGAAAGCGCTGCCCCTGCAGGTGGTCGAAGGACACCTCACACACCAGCGTCGGTGTCAGCGCAACCCAATCGGCGTCCTTGTCACGCGTCCATCGGCTCGGCGCCCCCGGGGTGCGCCCCCCGCCGAAGCTCTCGCCGCCGTGCAGCGGCGCCAGCGTGCTGACCAGCTCGCGCTTCTCCTTGGCGGAGAACGAGGATGTATGTCCGACATGGTGGAACACACCGTTCTCGTCGTAGAGGCCGAGCAGGAGCGATCCGACGACGTCCGTCTTCGCCTCCAGGCGATAGCCGCCGACCACGCAGTCCACAGTACGCAGGTGCTTGATCTTCACCCAGCCCCGCTCACCGGGTCGGTAGGCGCTGTCCTGCGGCTTGGCGATCAGCCCGTCGAGCCCGGCCCCCTCGTAGCGACTGAACCAGTCGCGTGCCTCATCGATGTCGGCCGTCTGCGGCGTCAACGCCGTCCGCGAGGTGGGCGCGACCGCCCCGAGCAGCCGCGCGCGGCGTGCGGTCAGGGGCCGGCCGCGCAGGTCATCCGCCCCCTCGGCGAGCAGGTCGAAAAGGACGACGGTGGCCGGTGTCTCCCCGGCCAGACGTGCCACCCGCGACGCCGCGGGGTGGAGGCGCATCTGCAGCGCGTCGAAGTCGAGGCCGTGCGGCGTGGCGATGATGATCTCGCCGTCGACCACCGCGCGCTGTGGCAGCGCGGCGCGCAACGGGTCGAGGATCTCCGGGAAGAAGCGCTGCAACGGCTGGCCCTTGCGGCTGCCGACCACGACGTTGTCACCGTCGCGGAAGACGACCGCCCTGAAGCCGTCCCATTTCGGTTCGTAGCGCCAGCCCGACCCTTCCGGGATCGCCTCTGCCGCCTTGGCGAGCATCGGCTCGAGCGGCGGTGAGAAGGCAAGGGTCACAACGCCGCGCGGGCTTTACCGAACAGGCGAAGCAGGTTGTTCACGTCGTTGACTCCGCCAATCGACCGAGCGGCGTCCTCGAACGCGTCGATGGCGTCGAGGCGCGAGACCTCGCCGCGCAGGGTGACGGTGCCCTTGTGGGCAGTGACCCCCACCTCGGCAGATTCGTCGCCAAAGCGCCGCGCCAGCTCGGCGCGTACCACCTCGACGAGCTCCGCTTCGCGCCGGCTGGCCCGTGCGCCGACCAACGCCGACACGTGCGCGGTCTGGCGTCTGGCCACTCCGGCCGCCGACCTACGGCGGCGCGCTCCATGGCGGGGCAGCAGGAAGATCGCGGCCCCGATGCCGGCCACCGCGGCCCCCGCCGCTGCGGCGATGCGCCCTACTCCCTTCATGTCGGAGGCGAAGTGTAGGCGATGGTCGATGGGCGACCGGGAGCGACAGTGGCGCGCCCAGGAGGATTTGAACCCCCGACCTTCTGATCCGTAGTCAGACGCTCTATCCGGGCTGAGCTATAGGCGCGCGAACTCCGACGTCGGAGCGGGCTCCGAGTGTACATGAGGTCGATCAGGCCCGAATCGCACGCCTGCGCCGGGCGATCCCCGCGAGCCATGATGGAAGAACCCATCAGGAAGTGCCGGAGGTCGTGATCATGGCGGTGACAGGCAAGGTTGATGAGCGCCTGACTGCCGAGGACGTCGCGTTCATGCGCGACCTCGGCAACCAGTTGCGGGTCGACGGCATTCGCGCCAGCACCAAAGCCGGTTCAGGTCACCCCACCTCGAGCATGTCGGCCAGCGACCTGCTTGCCGTGCTCATCACCCGCCACCTCCACTACGACTGGCAGAACCCCAGGCTCGACAACAATGACCACCTCATCTTCTCCAAAGGCCACGCCTCCCCCCTGGTCTACGCGGTGTTCAAGGCGTGCGGGGCGATCGACGACGCGGAGCTGATGACCTACCGCACCCTCGGCTCGCGGCTGCAGGGGCATCCCACCCCAGTCCTGCCCTGGGTCGACGTGGCCACCGGCTCTTTGGGTCAGGGGATGCCCATCGCTGTCGGGGTGGCCCTGGCGGGCCGCGCAGTCGACCGGCTCCCCTTCCACGTCTGGGCGCTCTGCGGCGACTCGGAGATGGCCGAGGGCTCGATCTGGGAAGGGCTCGACAAGGCCGGCCACTACGGGCTCAGCAACTTCACAGCGATCGTCGACGTGAACCGGCTCGGCCAGCGCGGACCAACCGAGCTCGAATGGGACCTCGCCGCCTACCAGGGCCGCGTCGAAGCGTTCGGCTGTCGGGCCCTTGTCATCGACGGCCACGACGTCGAGCAGATCGACGACGCACTGGGTCGCGCCCGTGCTGAGCGCGAACGGCCCACGGTCGTGCTGGCCCGCACCATCAAGGGCAAGGGGTTCAGCGAGATCGAGGACAAGGAGGGATGGCACGGCAAGGCGCTGCCGCCGGACATGGCCGAGCGGGCCATCGCCGAGCTCGGCGGGATTCGCGACCTGATCGTCGACACGCCGCCCCCCGAGCCGGGTGACTCCGCGGTGCGCCGCGGCGGCGCCGGCGTGACCATCTCGCTGCCGACGTACTCCAAGGACGACACGGTGGCCACGCGCAAGGCCTACGGCGATGCGCTGGTTGCGCTCGGAGCCCGCCCGGACGTGGTTGCGCTCGACGGCGAGGTGAGCAACTCGACGCACGCCGACGAGTTCAGGCAGGCCTACCCGGATCGCTTCTTCGAGATGTTCATCGCCGAGCAGCAGTTGGTCGCGGCAACGGTTGGTATGTCGGTGCGACGCTTGGTGCCGTTCGCGTCGACCTTCGCCGCGTTCTTCAGCCGCGCCTACGACTTCGTGCGCATGGCTGGCATATCGGGTGCCAACATCCGGCTCTCCGGTTCGCACGCCGGCTGCGAGATCGGTGCCGATGGCCCTTCTCAGATGGCGCTCGAGGATCTCGCGTCGCTGCGCGCCATCCACACGTCCACCGTCCTGTACCCGAGCGACCCGGTGTCGACGGCCAAGCTCGTCGCGCGCATGGCGGAGACCGACGGCATCGTCTACCTGCGGACCACTCGCGGCGCCTATCCCACGCTGTATGACAACAGCGAGACCTTCGACGTCGGGGGCTCGAAGGTGTTGCGGCGCAGCGATTCGGACACGGTCACACTCATCGCCGCCGGCGTCACGCTGCACCACTGCCTCGACGCAGCCGACCGGCTCGCCGCCGAGGGCATCAGCTGTCGGGTCATCGACCTCTACTCCGTCAAACCCGTCGACACCGCGACACTCCGCGAGGCGGTGCGCGACACCGGTGGCAACTTTGTCATCGTCGAGGACCACTACCCGGAGGGCGGCCTCGCTGCGGCGGTGATCGAGGCTTTGGCAGCCGATCAGGACCGTCCCCTTGTCACCCACCTGGCGGTGCGGCGGCTGCCGGGGTCGGGCACCCCTGCGGAGTTGATGGCCGCGGCAGGGATCGACGCCGACGCCGTCGTCGCGGCCGTGCGAGCGCGCGCCACCGCGGGGGTGCGCTGATGGCCGCTGCAAGCCCGCTCCAGCAGCTCGCCGAACAGGGTCAGTCGGTGTGGCTCGACTACATCAGCCGCGACCTGCTCACCAGCGGCGAGTTGCGGCGGATGATCGCCGAGGACAACGTCACCGGCATGACCAGCAACCCGACCATCTTCCAGAAGGCCATCGCCGATGGGAGTACCTACGACAGCCAGATCCACGAGCTGCTCGCGGCCGGGATGGACGATCCCAACGACATCTTCCTCGAGCTTGCGATCACCGACATCCGGGCCGCCGCCGACATCCTCCGACCCGTCCACGAACGCACCAATGGCGCTGATGGATTCGTGAGCCTCGAGGTGTCGCCCGACGCTGCGCACAGCAGCGCACGGAGCATCGGGCTCGCCCTGGACTACTGGAAGCGGGTGGACCGGCCCAACCTCATGGTCAAGGTCCCGGCCACGCCGGAGGGCGTGCCGGCGATCAGGCACGCCCTGACGGCAGGCGTCAACATCAATGTCACGCTCGTCTTCGCGCTGTCCGCGTACGACGACGTCATTCACGCCTACCTCGATGCGCTCGGCGCGCGCCTCACCGAAGGTGCGACACCAAATGTCCACTCTGTGGGGTCATTCTTCGTCAGCCGCGTCGACACCGCAGTCGACAAGCTGCTCGCGCAGAAGCTTGCGGCCGACCCGGGCAACCCGGTCATTGAGGACCTGTTCGGCAAGGCGGCGATCGCCAACGCACGTCTGGCGTACGAGAAGTTCGAGAGCTACTTCCGGGGCGAGGCGTTCGCCACGCTGGCCGCAGCCGGCGCGCACGTGCAACGTCCGCTCTGGGCGAGCACGAGTGCCAAGAACCCCAAGTACCGTGACGTCGTGTACGCCGAAGCGCTCATCGGTTCGGACACCGTCGACACCATGCCGCCTGTGACGATCGAGGCATTCCGCGATCACGGCGTCGTTGCTGGGGCAACGGTCAAGCAGGGCGTCGAGGCCGCTCACCAGGTCATGGAGCAGCTCGCTGAGGTCGGCATCGATATGGACGAGGTGACCGCCGACCTCCTCGCGGCGGGCGTCACATCATTCGCGGATTCGTACAACGAGCTGATCCGCGGCATCGCCAGGAAGGTCGACACGATGCACCGCGGTTACGGCTCACGCCTGCATCTCGACCTCGCCGCCAGCACCGACACCGTTGAAGACTCAGTGCGAGGGCAGTCCACAGCGGAGGTGGCGCGGCGCATCTGGGATCGCGACGCGGACCTCTGGAAACCCGGCGATGCCGAGCACGCCAAGATCATCGGCGACAGGCTCGGCTGGCTCGACGTCACGGAGGCCATGCGCGAGGCGCTGCCCCGGCTGATCGGCCTTACCGACGACGTGCAGAAGGCAGGCTTTCGCAACTGCGTGCTCCTCGGCATGGGTGGCAGCAGCCTCTGTCCCGAGGTGCTGCGCAGCTCGTTCGGCAGTGCCGCCGGTCAGCCGGAGCTGCATGTGCTCGACACCACCGATCCGGCGGCGATCGCACAGTTGACCGACAGCCTCGAACCTCGGACCACGCTGTTCATCGTGGCGTCGAAGTCCGGCACCACGCTTGAGACCCTCAGTCACCTCGCGCACTTCTGGGAATGGATCACCGCCCACGGCAGCCTGGCTGCGGGCGAGCATTTCATCTGCATCACCGACCCCGGTTCAAGCCTGGGACAGACAGCGCGGGAGCGCAAGTTCCGTCACCTGTTCGAGAATCCCCCTGACATCGGTGGGCGCTACTCAGCGCTGAGCTTCTTCGGCCTCGTCCCCGCCGCGGTGATCGGTATCGACGTGGAGGAATTCCTCGATCGTGCCGAGCAGATGCGTCGCCAGTGCCGCCCCGGCGTTCCGCCGGATCTCAATCCCGGCCTGACCCTTGGCACCGTCCTGGGCCTGCTGCAGAGCTCCGGAAGGGACAAGGTGACCATCCTTGCACCGCCACGGATCGCGGCGTTCTCGTTGTGGGCGGAGCAGCTGATCGCCGAAAGCAGCGGCAAGGAGGGCAAGGGGCTGATCCCAATCGGCGACGAGCCGATCGGTGAACCGGCAGCCTACGGCGACGACCGCATCCTCACGGTGCTCCGGGTGCGTGAGGACGACACCGACTTCGACACCGAGGTGGGCGCACTGCGCACCGCCGGCATCCCCGAGGTCGCGATGCAGCTCGACGACCTGCTCGACCTCGCCGCCCAGTTCTTCCAGTGGGAGTTCGCCACCGCTGTCGCAGGCGCCGCACTCGGCATCGACCCCTTCGATGAACCGAACGTCAAGGAGTCCAAGGACAATACCCGCAAGGCGCTCGACGCGTACCAGCGCAACGGCAGCCTTGCCGGTGAGTCCGCGACCGCGAGCGGCGACGGCATCGCGGTGTTCGGCGCACCGGGCAACCGCGACATCGATGGTGCCCTGACCGCCTTCCTCTCCCAGGCACGCCCGCGCGACTACGTTGCGCTGATGGCCTACGTCACGCCCAACAGCGAGAACGAGGCCGCCCTGCAGCGGCTCCGTGCAGCCATCCGTGACGAGCACCGCGTGGCCACCACGCTGGGGTTCGGCCCCCGATTCCTGCATAGCACCGGCCAGCTCCACAAGGGCGGCCCCGACACCGGCCTGTACATCCAGATCACCACCGACGATGCCGTCGACGTGCCCATCCCCGGGCAACCGTTCACATTCTCGATACTCAAGCAGGCGCAGGCACAGGGCGATCTCCAATCGCTTCGCGATCATGGCCGCAGGGTGATCCGCCTGCACATCGGCGGGGACCTCGCCGTCGGGCTGAGCCGGCTCACCGACTCCGTCATCCACGCGGCCACGGGAGCGCGCTGATGCAGATCGGGTTTGTCGGTCTCGGGCGCATGGGTGCCAACATGGTCCACCGGCTGCGCCGCGACGGCGACCACGCGGTTGTCGCGTTCGATCCCAATGCCGATGCGCGTGCGTCCGTGGAGCAGTTCGGCGCCACCACCGTGACCGCGCTCGCCGACCTTGTGGCCCATCTGCAGGCGCCGCGCGCGGTATGGATCATGGTGCCGGCCGGCGCGATCACCGAGCAGACCGTCGACGGGTTGTTGGAGTCGCTGGCGAGCGGTGACTCCATCGTCGACGGGGGCAACAGCAACTGGCACGACAGCGTGGCCCGGGCCAAGCGTTGCGCGGAGCGAGGCATCACCTTCCTCGACGCCGGCACCAGCGGAGGCGTCTGGGGCCTCACGGTGGGCTACTGCCTCATGGTCGGCGGCGACACCACGGCCGTCGAGCGGCTCCGCCCCATCTTCGAGACACTGGCACCGCCGGACGGGTTCCTTCACGTCGGTCCATCGGGCAGCGGCCACTACGTCAAGATGGTCCACAACGGCATCGAGTACGGGATGCTGCAGGCATATGCCGAGGGTTTCCATGTCCTCGAGGCATCCAAGTCCTATCCCGAGCTCGACCTCCACGGCATCGCACACCTCTGGAACCAGGGCAGTGTGGTGCGCTCCTGGCTGCTCGAGCTCGCCGAGAACGCTTTCGAGCGCGACCCGCGGCTGAGCCAGCTGCGCGGCTGGGTGGACGACTCAGGCGAGGGGCGCTGGACCATCGACGAGGCGATGGATCTCTCCGTCCCCGTACCGGTGCTGGTGCTCTCGCTGATGGCGCGCTACCAGTCGCGCCTGCCCGACAGCTTCGGCAGCAAGGTGATCGCCGCGCTGCGCAACGAGTTCGGCGGTCATGCGGTGCAACCCGAGGAGCAGGCCACGGCTTCCCCCCAGCAGGCGTGACCGACGCGACTCTCGACACGGAGATCGTGTCGGACGCTGAACGGGCCGAGGGCAACGCGCTCTCGGAGGGCCTGCGCCAGGGTCGCCTGCCGCTGCCATGCGTGGTGGTCATCTTCGGGGCCACCGGCGATCTCACCAAGCGAAAGCTGGTGCCGGCGCTGTACGCGCTGGCCGCCGACGGCCAGTTGCCGCCCGGTTTCTGCATCGTCGGCGCGGGACGCACCGAGCAATCCGACGAGGAGTTCCGCGCGGCGATGCGTGAGGCGGTGAGCAGGTTTTCCCGGGTGCCGCTCCGCGATGACGTGTGGAGGGTGTTCGCCGACGGGATGCGGTACTGCGCGTACGACTTCAGCACCAAAGACGGGCTCGAACGCCTGGCGCAGGCGCTCGGTGAGCTCGACCGCGAGCGTGGCACGGCAGGCAACCGCATCTTCTACTTCTCGATTCCGCCGAGCGGTTTCGCACCCCTGGCCGAGCGCCTCGGCAGCGCCGGGCTGACCCGCGAGGAGAACACCGGGTTCCGCCGGATGATCATCGAGAAGCCATTCGGGCGTGACCTCGATAGCGCCCGCGAGCTCAACCGCAAGCTGCACAACGCATTCAGCGAAGAACAGATCTACCGAATCGACCACTACCTGGGCAAGGAGACGGTGCAGAACCTGCTGGTCTTCCGGTTCGCCAACGGCATCTTCGAGCCGCTGTGGAGCCGCCAGTACATCGACCACGTGCAGATCACCGTCGCCGAGAACATCGGCGTCGAGGGGCGCGGGGCGTATTACGAAGAGTCCGGGGCGCTGCGCGACATCATCCAGAACCACGTCATCCAGTTGATGGCGATCGTCGGGATGGAGGCGCCCAGCAAGATGCAGGGCGAGACGGTGCGCGACGAGAAGGTGAAGCTGCTCCGCGCGGTGCGTCCCATCCACCCCGACGACGCGCTCTCGCACACCGTGCGCGGACAGTACGCGGCCGGCTGGGTCGACGGTGAAGAGGTGCGCGCGTATCGCGACGAGAAGGATGTCGCCGCTGACTCGCTGCGCGAGACCTACGTCGCCATGAAGCTTGACGTCGACAACTGGAGGTGGGCCGGGACACCGTTCTACCTGCGCACCGGCAAGCGCCTGCCCAAGCGCGCCACCGAGATAGCCATCCAGTTCCGGCGCGTGCCGCACTCGCCATTCGGTGGCCAGGTGGCCACCCGGGCCGGCATCCTCCCCAAGGACAGCATCGATCCCAACCTGCTGGTGCTGCGCATCCAGCCCGACGAGGGGATCACGCTTCGCTTCAGCGCCAAGGTGCCCGGCCAGTCGCTGCGCATCCGCTCCGTCAACATGGACTTCCTCTACGGCAGCGCCTTCCTCACCGCATCGCCCGAGGCATATGAGCGGCTGCTGCTCGACTGCATGCTCGGCGACAGCACACTGTTCGCACGCGAGGATGAGGTCGAGGAGGCCTGGCGCATCTGTACCGCCATCCTCGACGGCTGGCGCGCCCACCCGCCCGACCGGCAGGGAACGCCCAACTACGAATCGGGTACCTGGGGTCCGCACGAGGCCCGTGACTTCATGGCGTGCGACGGCCGCCAGTGGCGCCGGCTCTGAGGTGAGCACGGTCGGCGCGCTCGAGGTTGCGCATGCGAGCGGTCTGCACGCCGTCAACCGCGCCCTCAACGACATGCACCACGAGATGCTGCGGATTGGCGGGGGACGTGAGGGCGCCGCCGTGCGTCTGTCGGTGCTCAACCTGGTGGCCGCCTGCGTCGACGTCGAGAGCGCCGATCTCGCCACCCGTGCGGTGGGCGGGCTTGGCGTCAAGCATCCCGTGCGCGCGATCATCGTGCTCGCTGACCCGGCGGCCAAATCCCAGATGGAGGCCGACGTCTCCCTGCAGTGCTCGGCGGTCGACGCCGCCCAGGTGTGCGCGGAACAGGTGCGCATGTTCATCGGCGGCGAGGCCGCTTACCATCTCGCCAGCGTGGTCACCCCGCTGCTCGTCCCTGACATTCCAACCAACCTGTGGCTGGTGGGATCGCCGCCACTGCAACAGGCATTCGGCCAGGACGCCGTCGCCATCTGCGAGCGGCTGATCCTCGACAGCGGTGCCTACGATGATGACGCCGGCGCCCTGCGCCTCCTTGCCGAGGAGCTCGAGGGGGTGGGTGACGCGCTGGCGGTCGCCGACATCGCGTGGGAGCGCACCCACACCTGGCGCCAGCTGATCGCCCAGTCCTTCGACGGAGAGACGATGCGGCGATTCCTCCGCGGCATCACGCTGGTGGAGGTCGAATGCAGCGGCGAGCGCGTCTCGGCACAGGCGTGGCTGCTGGCAGGCTGGATGGCCAGCCGGCTGGGCTGGAAGGCAGCCAGCAATCAACCATGCGTTGTCGCCACCTCGCGCCGAGTCGAGGACGTCGCCGCGCCAAACCTGGTCCGGGTGACGCTCGAGTGCAGCGCCCGCGGGCAAGGCGCGCTGGTCACGGTCGAGCGACAGGGTGCGGCGCTGTGCGCTGTCATCGACGTCGCGGGCGGCATCCATGCAGAGCGCGCCGTGCCGGTCACCGACGTCGACAGTGCCGAGATGGTCGGCTCGCTGCTGGAGAGCGGCGCCGAGGACCCCGTGTACCGCGCCGCCCTTCGCGGTGCGGCCAACCTCGCGGCCGCGGCACGGTGAGCGTCGACGCCCTGCCGGGGGCAGCGCGTGTGCTCACGGATCCGATCGCCGTCGCGGCGGCGGCGGCGCTGTGGATCTCCGAGCTGTCCGCTCGGTCCAACCCGTTCCGCATCGCCATGTCCGGAGGTAGCACGCCGCAATTCCTCTACGAGGCGCTGGCGTCCTCAACCTTCAAATCCGGCATCGATTGGTCGCGATGGCACGTGTACTTCAGCGACGAGCGCGCTGTTCGGACGGACCACCCCGACAGCAACTACCGGCTCGTCCACGACGCGCTGCTCTCCAGGGTACCGATTCCCCGCGAGAACGTCCGCCGCATGGAGGCCGACCGCCCGGACCTCGATGCGGCCGCTGCCACCTACTCGCGGTTGCTCGAAGGCGAGTGCGACAGGCCGCCGCGGCTCGACGTCGTGCTTCTCGGTCTCGGCCCGGACGGTCACACCGCATCCCTCTTCCCCGGCACGCCCGCGCTCGACGTCGTGAACGCCTGGGCAACTCGCGGGCGGGCCGACTTCGAGCCGTTCGACCGCATCACGATGACCTTTCCGGCGATAAACGCTGCGGCGCACGTCGCCTTCCTCGTGACTGGAAGCGGGAAGGCGGATGGTCTGCGCGGTGTCGTCGACGGCTCCGTCCCCGCGGCGCGCGTCCGGCCGGCCGCCGGGGAGCTGCTCTGGTTCCTCGACGCGGCCGCGGCCGGCACGCTCGACTGAGCGCTGGCGCCGTGCCGATGCTGATCGGGACGTCGGGTTGGCAGTACGCGTCCTGGCGGGGCCTGTTCTACCCGCCTAACACCCCACAGCGAAGCTGGTTGGCGCACTACGCGGCACGATTCGCCTGCGTGGAGGTCAATAGCGCCTTCTACAACCTGCCCTCGTCTGCGACGTTCACCAGCTGGGCCGAGCGCACGCCCGACGACTTCCGCTTCGCCTTGAAGCTGAGCCGCTACCTCACTCACGTGCGCCGCCTGCGGGAGCCCACCGACGCGGTGAACCTGTTCCTCGAACGCGCCGCACCGCTGGCCTCGAAAACCGGGCCGTTACTGTTCCAACTGCCCCCGACGATGCGATGCGATGTCGATCGCCTGGCAGCCGTCCTGGCGGTGATTCCGCAACGCTGGCGGGTGGCGGTCGAGTTTCGTCACGCCAGCTGGTATACGGACGAGGTGACGTCGGTGATGCGCGACCGCAACGCGGCGATGTGCCTCACCGATCGTGGGAGCCGGCCAGTACAGCCTCTGCGACGCACCGCGTCGTGGGGCCTTGTGCGTCTGCACGAGGGTCGTGCCATGCCTCACCCGTGCTACGGCGACACCGCGCTCCGCAGCTGGGTGCGCCGGGTATCCGACCTCTGGACTCTCGACGAGGATGTCCACGTCTTCTTCAACAACGATGGGCACGCCTGTGCGGTGCGGGACGCGGTCCGCTTCGCCGCACATGCGCGTCATGCTGGCTGGGCGACGAGCCGCGTGCCATCGTTGCGCGAGGCATCCGGGCTCTGAACACCGGCCCTCGGCGCCAAGGCCGCCGTAGTGGCTGCGTGTGCGCCCCTCCGGTCAGGCGGGCGTCGCGACGGCCGATGGCAGCTGCAGGCGGAACACGCTGCCCTGTCCCGGCGCGCTGCGCTCGACGTCGAGCGAGCCACCGCATGCCTGAGCGAGGACGCGGCCGACATGGAGGCCGAAACCCGTGCCGGGAACACGACTCTCGAGGCGGAAGAAGCGGTCGAAGATGCGCTCGTGCAGCTCGGCGCTGATCCCAATGCCGTGATCCTCGACGCGGACCGCCGGCGGATCTGAAGGATCGATCGAGAGGCGGATCCAGGGGGCGGCGCCGCCGTAGCTGATGGCGTTGTTGATCAGGTTGTCGAGGATCCGATCGACGTGGAAGGTGTCGGCGCAGGTCGCGACAGGCGTTGCCGACGGAATCGTCTCCACGGTGGCGCCGGCGAGCTCGGCTCGTGCCTGGCTGCGCACCCCGGCGCGGCGGATGACGTCATTGAGGTCGAGGACCGCGGTCGTGGTGGGCACTGCACCGCTCTCGAGTCGTGCGGCCAGCAGGATGTCGTCGACGAGCCGGTGCAACTCCTGGAGCTTTTCCGTGATCAGCTCCATCGGCCTCGCCCAGCCTGGCGGCGGGTCGCCGTACGTGCCGTGGCGCAACAGGTCCACGTACCCCGAGAGCACCGTCAGCGGGGCGCGGAGGTCGTGGACGACGAGGTTGAGGAAGGACGACATCGCCTCCGAAGCCGCCTGGGCATCCGCATACAGCCGCGAGTTGCGCAACGCCAAGAGGGCAAGGTTGCCGAGCTGCTGCAGGGTGCCGGCATCGTCCGCAATGAATGGCCGCGAGTGACGGCGAAACACCAGCAGGAACCCGGCCACGCTGTCGCCGGTGCGCAGCGGCAGGATCATGGTGTGCTTGACGTCGGCGAAGACATCCCTGAGCTCTTTGGGGAGACGCTCGTAGACGATGTTGCTGCCCACCACTGGGTCAACGGACTGGTGCGCCGCCACAAGCAGCTCCTGGCTGTTGAGGCGCCCCCGCCAGTCGGGCACCACGTGGGCATCGTCGACGTCGTGGACGCCCTCGATGACGACATCGTCGCCGTTGACGCGCAGCAGCGTCGCGCGACTCGCGTCCACGGCGATGCAGATCTGTTCGAGGACTCGCGGGACGTTCTTGTACGCGTCCAGCGAGCTCGCCAGGTCGACGACCGCGTCGACATTGCCGCGGAGGCGCCGGGCGCGCCCTTCCCAGTCCTCGGCGGGCGCGGCTTGCAGCACCGCCAGGGCAACGAGCGACGCGAAGCCCTCGAGGAAGTCGCATTCGGCGTCCGTCAGCGCCGTGTCCGGTTCGCGGAGCAGGAGCAGGGCGCCGAGGGGGGTGGGGTCGCCGCCGTGCTCGCCGATTCTGAGCGGAAACGCGGTCAGCCCCACCTCGCCCGCACTGGACAGAGCGCGTCCAAGCGGGCTCAGCCTGGCGTTGACCGGTTGCAGCGCGGACGGGCCGGCCAGTGCCTCTGACACCGGGGAGCCGGCGAGCGGCCAGAGTGAGCCGGCGCGCACCGCCCCGGTTTCCCCGGCAACGCCGGCCACGCGGACCGATTGACTACCGTCCAAGACGCAGACTGCGCAGCCGTTGACCGGGCGGATGAGCGCGTGCCGTACCAGCATCCCGGCCACGGCATCGCCATCGTCACCGCTGCGGACGTCAGCGCGGATGACCCTGAGGAGATCGCCGAAGGCGCTACCAAGCGCCCACTCCGCGTCCGGGGTCAGGGTGTCTCGCGCGCTCATGAACCCACCATCGCAACACTAACTTTAGGCACCTGTCCTACTTCATAGGTCATTCTCAGACCAGATTGATGCTTTCGGCGGGTTCGATCGACGGCGCGCGGCCCGGTCATCAGCTAGGCTCGACAGGTGCCGCGTTCCACCTGGCCGGCGTGCCCGGGCGCCGTCTGCATCGCCCCCAGCCTGCTCGCTGCCGACTTCGCCCATCTCGCCGAGGCCGTTCATGCGCTCGAGGGGAGCGGCGCGGAGCGCCTCCACGTCGACGTCATGGACGGCAGCTTCGTCCCCAACTTCACCTTCGGCACCGACACCGTCCGAGCGCTGCGGCACGAGACCGAGCTGCCGCTCGAGCTGCACCTGATGATCCGCGAGCCGGAACGACACCTCGAGATGTTCGCCGCCGCCGGTGCCGACGGGATCACCATCCACCAAGAGGTCTCGCCGCACCTGCATCGCAGCCTGACGAGCATCCGCGGCCTCGACTGTCGCGCGGGCGCGGCGATCAACCCGAGCACACCAGTGACCTCGCTCGACGATGTGCTCGAGGTGTGCGACCTCGCCCTGGTGATGACCATCGACCCCGGTTTCGGCGGTCAGCGCCTGATCCCGCACACCCTTGAGAAGGTTGCCCAGCTCCGTGCCGAGATCGACCGCCGCGGCCTGCCCACCGAGCTCGAGGTGGACGGCGGGGTCGACGAGTGGAACGCGCGTGACTGTGCTGCGGCGGGCGCGACGGTCCTCGTCGCCGGGACCGCGGTCTTCGGCCACGCGGAGGGTCCGCGGGCCGGGGTGCGGGCGGTTCTGGCCTCATTGCCAAGCTGAGGATCGGCGCGAGCCACTCGGCGCGCTGACCAGCCGGCGTGGCAGGCTACGCGACCGTGACCGACACCGCCGCAGGCACCCTGCAGCTGCTCGACGGCAGCGCCGACGTTGCCAGCGCCGCCGATGATCTCGCCATCCGGCTGCCGGCCGCGATGTCCGTCTTCGCGCGCCTGGCCTACAACTACCGCTGGTCGTGGACACCGGGCGGCGAGGACCTCTTTGCCGCCATCGACGCCGTGCGCTGGGAACAGTGCGGCCGCAACCCGATCCGGCTGCTGCTCGAGGCGTCGACCTCCTCGCTGGAGCGCGTCGCAGCGGACGGCGAGTTGCTCGAGAGAGCGCACGCGGTGCTGCGCGCGCTAGAAGCGGACATCGCACGCCCGCAGCTTGCCTGCCGGGCATCCCCGCACCGTCCGGTCGCCTTCCTCTGCGCGGAGTTCGCCGTCCACCAGTCCCTGCCGATCTACGCCGGCGGGCTCGGGGTGCTCGCCGGCGACATCGTCAAGGAGGCCAGCGATCTGGCTCTGCCGATGGTGGCTGTCGGCCTGCTCTACCGCCAGGGTTACTTCCTCCAAAGGATGGACCGCAGCGGCTACCAGCACGAGTACTGGATCCCGCTCGACCCCGAGCGCGTTCCTGCTGTTCTTGTCCGCAACGAGGAGGGCCGGCCACTGACGGTGACGGTGCCGCTACGCGGGCGTCAGCTGACCGTGCAGGTGTGGCGCGTGCAGGTGGGCCGGGTACCACTGCTGTTGCTCGACGCCGACCGCCCGGAGAACTCGCGCACCGACCGCTGGATCACGGCACGGCTGTACGAGAGCGATCGTGGCATCAGGCTGGCTCAGTACGCGTTGCTCGGCATCGGGTCGATGCGCGCGCTCGCCGCCATGGGGATGGACCCATCGGTGGTGCATCTGAATGAGGGGCATGCTGCGCTGGCCCCGCTCGAGCTGGCGCGATGCGAGATCGCGGCGGGCGTCGACCGGCACATCGCGTTCGCCAATGCCCGGGCGCGCACCGTCTTCACCACCCACACCCCGGTCGGCGCCGGCAACGAGGGCTATGACATCGCCGAGATCGCCGAGGTGCTCGGGGACTACCCGTCCGAGCTCGGCATGGACGTGGAGAGCTTCCTGCAGCTCGGCCGGACCCGCGCTGACAACCCCGCCGAGGCTTTCGTGATGACTCCGCTCGGGATCAAGATGAGCCGGGCCGCCAACGGCGTCAGCCGGCGCCACGGCGAGGTTGCCAGGCGGATGTGGCAGCCGCTTTTCCCGGAGCGGCCGGTGGACACTGTGCCGATCGGCCACGTCACCAATGGGGTGCATGTTCCCACCTGGATGGCCACGTCGATGCGCGAGCTGCTCGACCGGCACCTCGCGCCCGGCTGGATGGCGCAGCAGGCGGACCCGGCGACGTGGGCGCCGGTCGACGACATTCCTGACGCGGAGATGTGGCAGCTGCGCTCGCTGCTCCGCGCTGAGTTCGTCGAGTACGTCCGCGATCAAACCGTGGCCACGCGACTGGCGCGCAGCGACAGCCGCGACCTCGTCGCCGCCGCGGAACGGGGGTTCAGCGCCGACACGCTCACCATCGGCTTCGCCCGGCGGCTGGCAACCTACAAGCGCCTGTACCTGCTCACCATGGAGCCCCAGCGCGTCTCCGACCTCGTCGCCAACCAGGATCACCCCCTGCAGCTCATCCTCGCGGGCAAGGCGCACCCCGATGACGAGGAGGGCAAGCGTTCGGCCCAGGGACTGTTCAGCTTCAAGCTCCTGCCCCACGCGGGCGAGCGGGTGGCGTTCCTCGACAACTACGACCTCGGCATCGCCGCCCGCCTGGTCGCCGGCTGCGACCTGTGGGTCAACCTGCCCCGTCCACCGCTGGAGGCCAGCGGCACCAGCGGGATGAAGGTGGTCCTCAACGGGGGCCTCAATCTTTCCGTCCTCGACGGATGGTGGGCAGAGGCGTTCGACGGCGAGAACGGCTGGGCCATCCCTGGCGACCGCGTCTACGATCCCGGCATCCAGGACACCCGCGACGCCGCCTCCTTCTACGACCTGCTCGAGCACGACGTGGCCCCGCTTTTCTACGACCGCGACGCGGACGGCATCCCACGCGGCTGGGTGCGCCGCATGAAGCGCTCTCTGCGCACCAGCGGGCCGCTCTTCTCAGCGACCCGTATGGTGCGTGACTACGTCGACAGTGTCTATGCCCTGCGCGCCACCGCGGACGAGTAGAGCACCGAGCGCAGCCTAGAATCGCGCTGGTGGAGTATTCCGAGAGCATCCTCGATCTGGTCGGCAACACGCCGCTGGTGCGGCTGCACGCCATGACCAGGGGGATCGGCGCCACGGTCCTCGCCAAGCTCGAGCAGCTCAACCCCGGCGGCAGCGTCAAGGACCGGATCGCGCTGGGCATGGTCGAGGAGGCCGAGCACAGCGGGCAGCTGCGCCGCGGCGGCACCATCGTCGACCCCACCTCGGGCAACACCGGCCACGGCCTGGCAATGGTCGCCGCGATCAAGGGCTACAAGATGATCTTCGTCATGCCCGACAAGATGTCGGCCGAGAAGATCAGCCTGCTCAAGGCCTACGGAGCCGATGTCGTGGTCTGTCCAACCAACGTCGACCGGGAGTCGCCGCAGTCGTACTACTCGGTGGCCGACCGGCTTGCGCGTGAGATCCCCGGCGCCTTTCAGCCCAACCAGTACTTCAACGTCAAGAACCCGCAGGCTCATTACCAGACCACCGGTCCGGAGCTGTGGCGGCAGACCGACGGACGCATCGGCGTCTTCGTTGCCGGGGTTGGCACCGGCGGGACGATCAGCGGCGCCGGCCGCTACCTCAAAGAGCAGAACCCGGCGATCAAAGTGGTCGGTGCCGACCCCGAGGGATCGATCTTCTCGGGTCCGATCGCGCCGTACAAGATCGAGGGGGTCGGTGAGGATTTCTGGCCGGGTACCTTCGACCCTGCGGTGGTCGACCGCATCGTCCAGGTCACCGACCGCGAGGCCTTCGTCGCCGCCCGCCGACTTGCCCGCGAGGAGGGGATCCTGGTCGGCGGCTCGGCGGGCATGGCCCTGCACGCCTCGCTGGTGGTGGCCGCTGAAACGGACCCGGACTCAGTGATCGTCGTCCTGCTCCCCGACACCGGACGCAACTACCTGACCAAGTTCTTCTCCGACGAATGGATGCGGCAGAACGGCTTCCTGGACAGGCTCGGTCCGGCCCGTGTGCGCGAGGTGCTCGCCGCCCACGGTGCCGACGACGCGGCGGTGCCATCTCTGGTCGCAGTCGAGGTGGGGCGGACCGTCGGCGAGGCGATCGACCTCATGCAGCGTTACAACATCTCCCAGCTGCCGGTTGTCGACGGCAACAACGGCGATCGCGAGGTGGTGGGCAGCATCGCCGAACGCACCCTGTTGGACCGCGTCTACCGCGACCCCGCCGTCGTCACCGCGTCCGTATCGGCGGCGATGGACCCGCCCTTCACCGTGGTGTCCGCTGACGCGCCGCTGGATGAGGCGTTCACGCCCCTGCTCAACGGTGAGGCGGCGGTCACCATCATCGATGGGGACCGGCCCGTCGGCGTGATCACCCGCGCCGACCTTCTCGAGTACGTCGCCCACCATCGCTGAGCAGGACACCTCATGAGCAGGGACGAGCCCGGATTCGCCACCCGCGCGGTCCACGTCGGCCAGGGCCCGGACCGCACCACCGGCGCGGTCGTCCAGCCCATCCACCTGGCCACGACCTTCGCGCAGGAGGGCATCGGCAGGCACGGCGGCTTCGAGTACTCGCGCAGCAACAACCCAACGCGTGAACAGCTGGAGACGTGCCTGGCCTCGCTTGAGGGGGGCCGCCATGGCCTCGCCTTCGCGTCAGGCCTGGCCGCGACGACCACGACGATGCTGCTCCTCGATCCCGGCGACCACGTGGTGTACATGGAGGACGCATACGGGGGCACCTTCCGCCTCTTCAACCGGGTGATGCGGCGGTACGGGCTCACATTCACCGCCGTCGACGCGACCCGGCGGGGCGCGATCGATGAGGCTCTCACCGACAGGACGCGGCTGGTGTGGATCGAGAGCCCGACCAACCCGCTGCTGCGCGTCGTCGACATCACCGCCGCGGCGCACGCAGCGCACCGGCGAGGCGCATGGCTGGCCGTCGACAGCACCTTCGCCTCGCCGTACATTCAACGACCACTCGAGCTCGGCGCTGATGTCGTGATGCACAGCTCCACCAAGTACCTCGGTGGCCACAGCGATGTGCTCGGTGGCTGCCTGGTGACCTCGGACGACGGTCTCGCCGAGCAGCTGCGCTTCCACCAGAACGCCGCCGGTGCCGTCCCCTCGCCCTTCGACTGCTGGCTGTTGCTGCGCGGGCTCAAGACACTGGCCCTGCGCGTCCAGCGGCAGAGCGACAACGCCCGGGCCATCGCTGAGCACCTGGCCGCCCAGCCGTCGGTGCGGGCTGTGCACTACCCCGGCCTCGAGTCGCATCCGCAGCACGAGCTGGCGGCGCGACAGATGGGCGGGGTGTACGGCGGGGTGGTGTCCTTTGAGCTCGGCGATGAGGCCGCCGCGGTGCGCGTGCTCGAGGCGCTGCGCCTCTTCACCCTCGCCGAGTCGCTTGGCGCGGTCGAGTCGCTTGCCGAGCATCCCGGCCTGATGACCCACGCGTCGGTGCCGATCGAGGAGAGGCGTCGCATCGGCCTGGGCGACGGGCTGCTCCGTCTCTCGGTTGGCATCGAGGACCTCGAGGACCTCATCGCCGACCTCGATGATGCCCTGCAACGTGCCGGTTGAGCGCAAGGCATAAGCAGCCGCAGGGGCGATAGGCTAGTCCGGTGATACCCGACGACCTGCTGCGCACCGAGGCGGAGGAGCGGCACCGGCTGCTCTCCGACCTCCGCTACGACATCACCATCGACCTGACTGGCCGCCCCGACGCCTCCGCGTTCCGGAGCGTGACCGAGATCGACTTCTCCGCCATGGAGGGCGGGTCGACGTTCATCGACCTCGAGGCCGAAAGCATCGCGGAGATCGTGCTCAATGGCGAGCCGGTCGACCCGGCGTCCGCGTTCGCCGACAACCGCGTTGCGCTCGCCGGGCTGCGGGCCACCAACCACCTCCGCGTTGTCGCCGATCAGCCCTATTCGCATACCGGGATGGGTCTGCACCGCATCGTCGACCCCGCCGACGGCCACGTGTACATCTACACCCAGTGCGAGCCCTTCGAGGCACACCGGGTGTTCGCCGCGTTCGACCAGCCCGACCTCAAGGCCCGCTTCACCATGCGGGTGATCGCGCCGACCGCCTGGGTGGTGGTGGGCAACTGTCCTGTCGAGCGCGTCGACACCGACGCGTCCGACCTGGCGACGTCGACGGTGGTGTTCACCGAGTCACCGCTGATGTCGACCTACCTGGTCGCCATCGTCGCCGGTCCGTACGCGCGCGTCACCGACATGCACGACGGCATCGAGCTCAACCTCTACTGCAGGCAGTCACTGCGCCGCTACCTTGACGACGACGAGATCTTCGAGATCACCAAGCAGGGGCTGGACCATTTTGCCATGCGCTTCGGCATGCGCTACCCGTTCGGGGACAAGTACGACCAGCTGTTCGTCCCCGAGTTCAATGCCGGTGCGATGGAGAACGTCGCCTGCGTCACCTTCAACGAGGAGAGCGCGATCTATCGCGGCGCCGTCCCCGCGTCGGTACGGGCCTGGCGGGCTGGGACGATCCTTCACGAGATGGCGCACATGTGGTTCGGCGACCTCGTGACCATGCGCTGGTGGAATGACCTCTGGCTCAACGAGAGCTTCGCGACCTACATGGGCAATGACGCCCAGGCCACTGCGACCAAGTTCACCTTCGCCTGGGTCGATTTCGCCAACGGCGACAAGTCCTGGGCAGCCCGCCAGGATCAGCTGCCCACCACCCATCCGATCGCAGCTGAGGTCCCCGATGTCAGCACGGGCAGGCTCAACTTCGACGGCATCAGCTATGCCAAGGGCGCCTCGGTGCTGCGCCAGCTGGTGGCCTGGGTCGGCGAGGACGCGTTCTTCGGGGGCATCCGCGAGTACTTCACCGAGCATCAGTGGGGCAACGCGACGCTGCGCGATTTTCTCGCCCCCCTGGAGCGCCATTCGGGCCGCGACCTTGCCGCCTGGTCGCGCGAGTGGCTCGAGACGGCTGGGATGAACGTGCTTCGTGCCGAGATCAGCGCCACCGATGGCATCGTCGAGAGCTGCGCGGTGCTGCAGGCACCGGCCACGCCGTCTCTGCCCACCCTGCGGTCGCACCGCATCGGTGTCGGCCTCTTCGACCTCGACGACAATGGCCGCCTGGTACGCACCGAGCGCATCGAGCTCGACATCAGCGGCGCCCGCACTGAGATTACGGAGTTGCGCGGGCGGGCACGACCGGCGCTGGTGTTGCTCAACGACGGCGATCTCACCTTCGCCAAGATTCGCCTCGACGACGTCTCCACCCAGACGGTCATCGACCACCTCTCCGACCTCGACGACCCGCTCGCCCGATCGCTGCTCTGGGCGTCGATGTGGGACATGGCGCGCGACGCGGACATCCCGGCCGGCCAGTACATCGACTTCGTGCACCGTCACGCCCCAAACGAGACGCTTCCCACCATCGTCGACGACATGCTCGGCCAGGCGATGGGAGCCGTGGAGAACTTCACCGACCCGGGCAACCGCCGCGCCGCACGGGCACATCTCCACCAGACTGCCGCGACCATCCTGGCGTCGGCAGCGCCGGGGAGCCCGCTGCAGTTGAGCGCGCTGAGGTGCACGCTGGCCACGTCGGACGCGCCAGAGGACTTCGCGTTCGCCGCCGGGTTGCTCGCGGGACGGTTCGTGCCCGAGGGCATCACGGTCGACCAGGATCTGCGCTGGTTGATAATCCGCCGCCTCGCCGCGGCCGGACGCCTCGACAACGCTGCCATCGATGCCGAGGCCACCCGCGACAGGACTGACCTGGGCGCGCGCAAGGCCGCTGCGGCGCGCGCGTCACGGCCGAACGCCGACGCCAAGTCAGCCGCTTGGGCGCGGATCATCGACGCAGCAACGCCCCTGGCGATGCAACGCGCGCTCATCGGCGGTCTCCAGGAGCGCGACCAGCAGGAGTTGCTGGCGCCGTACATAGCGAGATGGGTGGAGCAGGTGCCCAAGTACTGGCTCCAACGTGCCTCGGAGGAGGCTGAGACCTTCACCCAGGGGATGTTTCCTGCGTATCGAGCCGATGATGCGGTCATTGCCGCCGCCGATACCCTGCTCGAAGGCGGCGAGTTGACCGAGGCAGCACGGCGGCTGGTTCTCGAGAGCCGCGACAACACATTGCGCCTGCAACGCGCGCAGGCTGCCGATCGCGCCACCGGTGTGGGCGCGGGAGCGTAACCATGACCTTCGACGCGTTCCTCCACCAACTGCCCGACAGCGACCCCGACGAGACCGACGAGTGGCTCGAGTCGCTGGAGACCCTGGTCGCCACCGAGGGCGTCTCGCGTGCCCGCTTTGTGATCGGCAAGCTCGTCGAGCGAGCTCGCAAGCTCAACGTCGGTGTCCCACCGCTGGTGTCGACGCCGTACATCAACACCATCCCCCCCGAGGAGGAACCCTGGTTCCCGGGCGATGAGGAGATGGAACGCCGCATCCGGCGCATCGTCCGCTGGAACGCCGCGGTCATGGTGACCCGCGCCAACAAGCGCAGTGACGGCATCGGCGGCCATCTCAGCACCTACGCGGCGTCCGCGTCGCTGTACGAGGTCGGCTTCAATCACTTCTTCCGCGGCAAGGACGACGGCCGGCCCGGCGACCAGATCTACTACCAGGGTCATGCCGCTCCCGGGATGTACGCGCGCGCATTCCTCGAGGGCCGGCTCACCGAGGAGCACCTCGACAATTTCCGCCACGAGACCGGCGGCAAGGGGCTGAGCTCGTACCCGCATCCGCGGCTCATGCCCGACTTCTGGGAATTCCCCACCGTGTCGATGGGGCTCGGTCCGCTCAACGCCATCTACCAGGCTCGATTCAACCGCTATCTCTACGCGCGGCAGATCGCCGACACCAGCGAGTCCAGGGTGTGGGCGTTCCTCGGTGACGGTGAGATGGACGAGCCCGAGGCCACGGGGGCGATCGCGCTGGCCTCACGAGAACAGCTCGACAACCTCGTCTTCGTGATCAGCTGCAACCTGCAACGGCTCGATGGCCCGGTCCGCGGCAACGGCAAGATCATCCAGGAGCTGGAGTCGATCTTCCGCGGCGCCGGCTGGAATGTGGTCAAGGTGCTCTGGGGGCGGGAGTGGGATCCCCTCCTCGCTCGCGACGTGGACCGGGTTCTCGTCGACAAGATGAACACCACCAACGACGGCCAATTTCAGAAGTACTCCACCGACGAGACCGGTGCGTACATTCGCGAGAACTTCTTCGGACCCGACCCGCGGCTGCGCAAGCTGGTCGAGCACCTCTCCGACAACGACCTCCGCCATCTGCGGCGTGGCGGTCACGACCATCGCAAGCTGTACAGCGCATACCGGCTGGCGCTCCAACAGAAGGGTGCGCCAACGGTGATCCTCGCCCATACCGTCAAAGGCTGGACCCTCGGCTCGCTGTTTGAAGGCCGCAACGCCACCCACCAGATCAAGAAGATCGGCGAGGCTGAGCTGAAGGCATTCCGCGACAAGCTGGAGCTCCCCATCAGCGATCAGGAGCTGAGCGAGGGGGTGCCACCCTACTACCATCCCGGCGCGCGGTCCGACGAGGTCGACTACCTGATGAGCCGGCGTCTTGCGCTGGGTGGCACCCTGCCCAAACGCGTGGTGCGCGAGCGCTCACTGGTGGTACCCGGCGACGGTGTGTGGGCCGGGACTCTGGCGGGCAGCGGCGGGCGACCGGCGTCGACCACGTCCGCATTCGGGGCGGTGCTGCGCAACCTGCTCCGTGACCCCGAGGTCGGCCGTCGCATCGTGCCGATCATTCCCGATGAGGCGCGCACCTTCGGCATGGACGCCCTCTTCCGTGAGGTCAAGATCTACGCGCCGTTTGGTCAGCAGTACGAACCGGTCGACGCCAACATGTTGCTGAGCTACCAGGAGGCTCGCGACGGCCAGCTGCTCGAGGAGGGCATCACAGAGTCGGGCTCGATGGGTAGCTTCGCAGCGGCGGGAACGTCGTACGCAACCCACGGCGAGCCGATGATCCCCTTCTACATCTTCTATTCGATGTTCGGCTATCAGCGTGTCGGTGACCTGGTGTGGGCCTTCGGTGACGCGCGCGGGCGGGGCTTTCTGCTCGGCGCCACCGCCGGTCGGACCACGCTCAACGGCGAGGGCCTGCAGCACCAGGACGGGCATTCCCCACTGCTGTTCTCAGCGGTTCCCAACTGTGAGGTGTACGACCCGGCCTACGCATACGAGGTGGCCGTGATCATCCGCGAGGGGATGCGCCGCATGTACGAGCGCAACGAGGACATCTTCTACTACCTCACCCTCTACAACGAGAACTATCCGCAGCCGCCGATGCCCGATGGCGTGGAGGAGGGCATCCTGCGCGGGTTGTACCGGTTGCAACCCGCTGCCGAGGAGCGCGCTCAACGGATCCAGCTCTTCGCGAGCGGCACCGCCATGCCCGCCGCGCTCGAGGCACAGCGCATGCTGCTCGACCATGATGTCGCCGCCGATATCTGGAACGTCACCAGTTACCTCGCGCTGCGCAATGACGCGCTCACAGCGGAGCGCTGGAACCGCCTCCACCCCGATGGCCCCCGGCGGACCTCGTACATCGAGGACCAGCTGCGCGACGTGCAGGGACCGGTGGTCGCAGTCAGCGACTATCAGAAGACGGTTGCCGAACAGGTGGCTCGCTTCGTTCCCCAACGCTTCGTGCCGCTTGGAACCGACGGATTCGGCCGCAGCGACACGCGCGCTGCGCTGCGCAACCATTTCGAGGTGGATGCGCGGCACATCACGGTGGCGGCCCTCGATGTCCTCGCCGACCTCGAGCGCCTGCCCCGCCACGTGGTCACCGCGGCGCTCGAGCTGTACTCGGTGCGCACCGAGGGCGCCGAGCCCCGGTTGTGCTGAGGCCGCCTGACGATCGATGTCCTGCGACTGGTTGTTCGTCGACGGCTCGAGCCTCATCTTCCGCGCCTTCCACGGGGTTCCGGCGACGGTGCGGTCCCCCGACGGGCAGCTGATCAACGCCGTCCGCGGATTCCTCGAGACGCTCACCCGGCTGATCACCACCCGCCGGCCGTCGAAGATCGCCGTGGCCAGCGACGAGGACTGGCGTCCGGCCTGGCGAGTTGAGCTCATCCCCGCGTACAAGGCGCACCGGGCCGCGGAGCCGATACCCCCCGACCTCGAGCCGCAGATGCCGATCATCCACGACTTCCTGGACGCGATCGGTATCGACTTCGTGGGCACCCCCGACTATGAAGCGGAGGATGTCATCGCCACGTGGACCGCCAAGGTTCCCGGCACAGTCGACATCGTCAGCGGGGATCGCGATCTCTATGGGCTCATCGAGGACCCACGCGTACGCGTTCTCTACCCGGAGAAGGGTGGCCTCGCCGTGGTCGACGAGGCCGAGGTGACGCGGCGATACGGCATCCCCGGCCGGATGTACGCGGACTACGCCGTCCTTCGCGGCGATCCGTCGGACGGGTTGCCGGGGTTGAAGGGCGTCGGTGCAGTGACCGCGGCCAGCCTGATCAACAGGCACGGTGGCGTCGCCGGGCTGCTCAGCGATGGCAGCCTCAGCGCCGCCCAACGCGACTACATCTCCCGGGCGATGCGCGTGGTGCAGCCGGTGCCCGACCTGGCTGTCGAGCTTCCGGCCGGTCGACGCGACTCCTATCCAGCCGACGCGACAGCTCTGCACGGGCTGGTCGCGACGTTCGGACTTGCTGGGTCGGCCGACCGCCTCATCGAGGCACTGCGCCGCTAGCGGCTGGCGGGGAGGGCGGTGCCGTCGGGCCTCGCCCTCCCCTGCAGCGAACCGCGACAGGCTCCGCGGTTTCTGTGCGCCCAGTGTCCGGCTGGCAACCTTGCAGTTGGATGAAGCGCTGCGCACGGGCACTCGGCTCAGCCTCCCGGTGTGACGGCGGCGGCGGCTTCCGGCTGCTGGGCTACGCGAGCGGTGGCCGTGCCTTCCTCAGCCGCGCAGCGGCAGTGTGATGCGCGGCAGGTGACGCGCCCCCATGGGTCCTGTCAGCGACTCGTACAGGACGGCCACGTTGGCGGTGAAATCGTCAGTCGACTGATGTTGCGACGCCGCCTCGATCCATCGCTCTCGCGCGCTCTCCGCCCACAGTCCAGACGGCCGGCCCAGCGTGCAGTGCGGGTGGAATGGTCGCCTGTCGACGGCAAAGCCGGCGCTTGCCAGCGTTGACGAGCAGCGCGCGCCAAGGGCTCGCAGCGAGTCCGTATCTCCGTCAACGCCGCACCACAGCACGCGCGGTCGAGTCTCGGATGGGAACGCACCCAGGCCGCTCAGCCGCAGCTGGATCGGCGGCTGCCCGGCGAACACCGGCTCGAGTGCCTGCACGGCGCACGCAACCCTCTGGTCACTGATCTGGCCGAAGAAATGGAGCGTGATGTGCGCCGTCTCGAGCGGCGCCCAGCGCACTCCGGGGACCGTATCGCTGAGCTGCCCGGCCAGGGATTCCACCTGCTCGAGAGCGGGCGGAAGCACCGCGAGGGCAACGAAGGCCCTCACGGGGTGCGGGTCGGCGTGGCCAGCGGGCTTGGCGAGGCGCTCGATCTCGCCGCGGCGCAGACGTCATCACCGACGTCGTTGATGTACACGTGGATCTGGTTGGCGGCGCAATCCTGGGCGATCGATTCGAAGATCGCCTCGCTGAACCAGCCGGGGCGTTCTCTCACCGTGTACGGCTGCGGTGCGTTGACCACGATGTGGCGCAGCGTCAGCGTGGTCGCCGTGGTCGACTCCAGCTGCACGATGTCGTAACCCTGCGCGTCGCGGATCGGCGTGGTGGTGTGTTGCCCCGGCGTCAGTGCCAGCACCGCGCCGGAGTACACCGGATCGTCGCCCTGGACCTGGGTGCGGGGCACCGCCCCGAGCGCGCCGCCCTTGGCGGCTGTGCCGGTGTCATCCGAGTACTGCGCGGCCAGCGTCGCGAACGAGGTCCCGCCAGTCAGCTTCTGTTCAATCTCCATGGCGCGCTGCTTGGCGAAGACATCTTCGAGCTTCTGCTCGTTGAGCGACGAGGAGATCTCGTCGTGCAGCTGGGTCATCGAACCGCCGAGGCTGGCCAGCTTGCTTTGCAGCTGGCTGGTTCCCCCGGCCGCCGAGACGTCCGCCTGCACCTGCGCCGCAATCTCGGCGGCGGTGGCGGCGACGCTGGAAGCGACTGCCTCCTGGGCGATGATGGTGTCGATGATCAGGCTGCGCAGCACGGACGCCCGGACCCGGCTGCGCATCGCCGGGTTGTTGGGCGGACCTCCTGCCAGCGACAAGGATTTGAGCGCGCTCGTCAGGCGCACCTGGAAGAGATCGTTGGTGATCGCTGTGGGGCCGACCCGTGCGATCACCGCGCTGTCGCCACTCGGCGAGGGCGGCGAATTGCTGCAGCCACTGCACAGCAGCACGAGGAGGATGACGAGGCAGCGGGGCACATCATCCAGTCTAGTCAGCACCGCTCTGAGATCGGTCCGGCAGCGCCGGGACGAAGCTGGAACGGAAGCTCGGCGACAGGCCCACCGCGATGGCGACCACGCCCACCGCGACGGCGCCGACGCCGATGGCGTTGAAGAGGCCGGCGGCCGGCTGCAGGAGCGCGTACAGCACCGTTCCGAGCGGCTGCAGCCCGGCAAAGAGCATGGCGTAGATGCCGAGCAGCCGGCCTCGCAACCGAGGGTCGGCGTCGGTCTGCAGCAGTGTCATCATCGACGTGTTCATCGCCAGGAAGGCGAAGCTGATGCCCACCAGTGCCACCAGGGTCAGCGGCAGCGCTGCCGAGTGGGCCACGGTGAACAGGCTCACGGCGTACACGGCGCCACCGACGATCAGCAACCGGCGCCTCCCCGCGGTATTGCCGATGGTGGCGATGACGATGCCGCCCACGACGCCGCCGATGCCGCCGATCGAGTACAGCAGGCCGAGCACGGCCGGCCCGCCATGCAACTGCATTCTGGCCAGGACTGGCAGGTACGGCATGTACGAAACCCCCAGGAAGGCGAGCGTCGCGCAGACGATGACAATGCCGCGGACCAGCGGGTCGCGGCGCACCAGGCGCAGTCCTTCGAACAGCTCGCTGAGGGTCGTCGCCCCGGCGGCGCGCGGCAGTGGCTTGACGTCGGGGATGACCGTGAGCAGCACCGCCAGCGGGGCGATGTAGGCAACCGAGAGCACTGCAAAGCACGCGCCCGGGCCGGCGGTGGCGATCAGCAGGCCTGCCAGCGAGGGGCCGACGATGCGGGTCGCGCTCATCGCCGTCGAGCTGAGAGCCACGGCGTTGACGATCAGGTCGCGCTCGACGAGGTCGGCGACCAGGGCCTGGCGCGTCGGCAGGTCGAGCGCGTCCGCCGACCCGTACACGACAGCGACGGCGATGATCGCCCAGAAGCCGGCGTGGCCGGTGAGTGCCAGCACAGCAAGGACACCGGAGCTGACGCCAAGCACGGACTGGGTGAACAGCAGGATGCGGCGCCGCGGCAGCCGATCGGCGAGCAGGCCGCCGCCCAGCGACAGGAGGACTGCGGGCAGTCCATCGGCGGCGGACACCGCGGCCACTGCTGCGGTGCTGTGGGTCAGGTCGAAAACCAGGAAGCCAAGGGCCACCACCTGCATCCAGGTGCCGAGCAGCGTCGGCCACTGTGCGATCCAGTACCAGCGGAATGGACGGACGGTGAGCGCGGGCGGCGGCCAGTGCCGCAACGGCGGGATCGGCGCAGCCACACTCGCCACGGGCATCGCCGCCAAGAGCGGCTGTGCCGGCTCGAGGTCGCCATGCTCCACGCGTTCATCATCGCTGTCGCAGCGGTGGGGGTGATACCCGTGAAGGCGTGACCGGCTGCTAGGCTCGGGCGGCGTGAGCACCGGCCTCGTCATCTTTCTCGCCGTTCTCCAGGGCGCCACCGAACTCTTCCCGGTGTCCTCGCTCGGCCATGCCGTGGTCGTCCCGGCTCTTTTCAACCTCGGTGTCGACACGTCGGCATCCAGCTTCGTGCCATTCCTTGCTTTCCTTCACATCGGCACCGGTGTGGCCCTCGTGGCGCTGTACTGGGACCAGTGGTGGCGCATCGTTCGCGGCTTCGTCACTGCGTCAGTGCGCGGGCGAATCGACAACTCCGAGGAGCGCCTGGCGATGCTGCTGGTGGTCGGCACCATCCCGGCCGGCGTGATCGGCTTTCTCCTCGAGACACCGCTGAAATCGCTGTTCGCGCATCCCCGGTTGGCAGCGACCTTCCTGGTCGTCAACGGTGCCGTCCTCGCCGGCGCGGAGCTGCTGCGCCGCGGAGACGAGCGCAAGCGTGGGATCGGACGTCAGGCTGGACGCGAAGAACGGTTCGGCACCATCGAGCAGATGAGCTTCGCTCGCGCAGGCCTCGTGGGGTTCTTCCAGGTGTTCGCGCTGCTGCCGGGCGTCTCGCGGGCCGGGGTGACCATGGCGGGTGGGCTGGTCGCCGGGTTGCGCCACGGCGAGGCGGTGCGATTCGCGTTCCTGCTGGCCACCCCGATCATCCTCGCCGCGGGACTCCTCGAGGTGCCACAACTTCCCGGCAGCGGCGCCCCGTTCGGCCTGTACACGGTGGGAGCCGTCGTCGCCGGCCTGATCGCATATGCCAGCGCCCGCTTCCTGATCAGGTATTTCCAGATCGGCCGGCTCGACCCGTTCGCCGCCTACTGTGCGATCCTCGGGGTCACCGGGCTGATCCTCCTTCATTGAACCTTGGGAGTCCCATGACCACTCGAACTCCGATCCTCGCCATCCTGCTTGCGTTGCTCGGCGTCCTCTTCGTCGCGGTCGCCATCTTCTACGCGACAACTGACACCGGCCTGCTCGCCAGCGTGGTCGGTCGCCATGAGAAGCACGCGATTGTCGCCGCCGCCCTTGCCGTGCTCTGCTTCGTCGGCGCCAACTTCGCGCGACGACGCCCGGCCTGATCCGGACCGCAAGCCGGGGTCAGATGACCGCGGCCTCCGGTGTGCTCTGCCCGCGTGCGAACCGGTCAGGGCTGAACGGCGAGAGGTCGATGTCGCTCGCAGCCCCGGTGATTCCCTGCGCGAGCAGGAGCCCAACCGCCGGCGCCTGCATGAAGCCGTGACCGCTGAAGCCGCAGCAGAGCCAGAAGCCGCGCAGCTCGGACTCGCCGACGATCGCCTGATTGTCGGGTGACACCTCGTACAGGCCCGCCCAGCCGGTCCTGATCGCCGCCCGCTCCAGGATGGGCAGACGGTGGGTAGCGTGTTCGACGAGGTGCTCGAGGAAGCCCCAATCGACGTTGGTATCGAACGATGACGGCTCAGCCGGGTCGCTCATGCCGAGAAGCATGCCGTTGCCCTCGGGGTGGAAGTAGAACGACGTGCGCATGTCGACTGTGAACGGCGGATCCGGCTGCAGCCCGAACTCCTCGGTGATGAAGATGTGCCGGCGGAACGGCCTGACGGGAACCTTGACGCCGGCCATCTCGCCGACGGCGGCGGCGTAGGGACCGGCGCAGTTCACCACCATCGGTGTCGCGATGCGCGCCCGGCCTGCGACCACCGCGGCCACGCTGTCGCCGTCGTGCTCGATCACCTCGACGTTGATGCCCTCGAACACCTGGGCGCCGTGGCGTCGCGCTGCCGCAAGGTACCCGGAGGTGACCTCGTTGGGACCGGCCAGGCCATCGCTGGGGCAGTAGGTGCCGCCGAGGACGTCGCTCACGTTCAACTCGGGCACCATACCGGCGATGTCGTCACACGAAACCAGCCGGACGTCGTGCAGGCCGACCGACCGCTGCATGGCGCCATTGCGCTCGAATTGCGCCATCTGCTCTGGCTGGGTGGCGACGAACAGGTAACCGATCTCGCGCAGGTCTGCGGTCACGCCGACCTCGTCGCCGAACCGCTCGAGCAGTCGTCTGGTGAGCATGCCGATGCGCACGTTGACCTCGGTGCCGAACTGCTGGCGGACACCGCCCGCGCCACGCGCTGTCGAACCGGCACCGAAATCGCCTCGCTCGAGCAGCACCGGCCGCATCCCGGCGCGGGCGAGGTGGTAGGCGAGGCTGCAGCCCACCACTCCGCCACCGATGATCACGCACTCGGCGCCAGTGGGCAGCTCCGGCACCAGCTCAGGCGACCCACGCGTTCGCTGTGGCCGCCGGCAGCGGACTGTCGCTGAGGAATGCTGTGATCAGCTGGAGCTGGCGGCGCACGTATGACTCCGTCCACCCGTGCCCCGCGTCCTCAACCTCGACAAGCCGGACGGTGTCCATACCGGCCACGGTGCGGCGCAGCAGCGGCACGTCGACGATGCGGTCGTCAGCGGCAACGATGATCAGCGCCTGCCGCCGCGAGTTGCGCAGCAGGGCCACATCGTCGCGGGCCAGCCCGTCGAGCAGCCATTCGCGGATCGCGCGCGGGTCGGCGCGACGCTGGTTGCGGAAGTTCATCTCCGCCGCGGCCGCGTCGACGTCGTCGCCTTCGACGAGGAGTCGCTTGTACAGATCGCTCACCACTCTGCGCCGGCTCAACCACGTGATCGCGGGGAAGATGCCGGGGGCCAAGAAGCCCCGGACCTGGAGATGGAAACGGTGCCGGACCAACGCCGGCGACAGCAGCGGCGTATGCAGCACCATCCTGTTGACGGCGGCGGGCCGCTGCTGCAGGAGCGCCATCGCCACCGATACCCCAAGGCAGAGTCCGGCGACGTCGTACCGGTCGATCGCCACCTCGCGGCACACGGCGTCGACGGCGCCGGCAAGGCGTGCGGCGCTGTGCCGCGACCGCTTCAACGGTGCGGATGCGCCGCAGCCAGGCAGATCGGGGATCACCAGCGTGCGTAGCCTGCTGAGCTCGTCGAACCAGGTCTCGAAGTTCTCGGCCGAGCCGAGGAAGCCGTGGCACAGCACCAGCGCCGGGCCTGCACCGCCGACCAGGTAGCGCACTCGCCCGCCGGCGTGAGTGGTGAACCGTTCCTCCAGGTGCGGCATCAAAACCTACTGGTCAGCGTCGGTGTCGATCTGCGCGCGTTGCAGCCGTCCGCTGTAGTCGATGTAGATCGACTTCCACTCACTGAACTCGTCGAGCACGTGGCCGCCGGCCTCGCGGTGCCCATTGCCGGTGTTCTTGGTACCACCGAAAGGGAGTTGGATCTCGGCACCGATGGTCGGTGCGTTCACGTAGACGATCCCGGACTCGAGCTCGTGGATGGCCCGGAAGGCGACGCGCAGGTCGTTGGTGTAGATGCTCAGGCTCAAGCCGAACTGTGTCGAGTTGGCGGCGGCGACGGCCTCGTCGACGGACTCGACCGCGATGATGGCGGTGGTGGGGCCGAAGATCTCCTCCTGGGCGATGCGCATCGACGGGGCGACGCCGCCGAACACAGTTGGCGTGTAGAAGAAGCCCTCGGCGAGCTCACCGTCGCGGGCCACCTCCCCACCGGTGAGCAGCTTCGCGCCCTCCTCGACGCCGATCTCGGTGTAGCCGTGGATGCGGCTGAGCTGGGTCTCGTTGATCACCGGCCCGACATCGATCGCGTCGTCCAGGCCGTCGCCGATGCGCAATGCGCGCGTCCGAGCCACCAGCTCATCGGTGAACTGCGGCAGCACCGCGGTGGCGACGATCAGCCGCGACGAGGCGGTGCACCGCTGCCCGGCGGTGCCGAACGCGCCCCAGAGCGCGCCCTCCACGGCGAGCTCGAGGTCGGCGTCGTCCAGCACCACGATGCCGTTCTTGCCGCCCAGCTCGAGCGACACCTTCTTGAGCATCTGCCCGCAGGTGGCGGCGATGAGGCGCCCGGTTTCGGCACTGCCGGTGAAGAAGATCGCCGCGGTCCCGGGATGCCGCACCACCGCATCGCCGGCCTCGTGGTCGCCGAAGACGACATCGACCACGCCCGGCGGGAGGCCTGCCTCCATCAGGATCTCGACGAACCGCAGGCCGCACAGTGGCGTGTCCTCGGCCGGCTTGAACACCACCGTGTTGCCGGCCATGACGGCCGGAAAGATCTTCCAGGATGGGATCGCGATCGGGAAGTTCCACGGGGTGATGCACCCGATCACGCCCAGCGGTTGACGCATGGTCATCGCCCACTTGTTGCGCAGCTCGCTGGGCACGGTCTCCCCGAACGCCCTGCGCCCTTCACCGGCGATGAACTTGCCCATGTCGATGGCTTCCTGCACGTCGCCCCGCGCCTCGGTGAGAACCTTGCCCATCTCGCGCGTCATCAGGCGGGCGAGATCCTCCTTGCGCTGCTCCATGATGGTCGCGGCCGCCAGGATGATCTCGCCGCGTCGCGGCCATGGAGTGGCCCGCCACTCCGGGAGGCTGCGCTGCGCAGCGGCGACGGCCGCGTCGACGTCGGCTGACGAGCTCTGCGGGAAGACGCCGACCAGGTCGCCATGTCGCGCGGGGTTGCGCGATTCGAAGGTCCGCCTGCCCACCGCGTCGCGCCGCTCGCCGCCGATCAGGTTGCCGGCGTGGACGGCCTCGCGCTCGCCGATCATCGCCCCACCTCGTCGCGGATGGATCTCTCGAGGATGTCGAGGCCGCGCTGCAGGTCAGCCTCGTCGATGGTCAGCGGGGGCAGCAGGCGGACCACGTTGTCATCGACACCACAGGTGAGCAGGAGCAGGTCAGCGGCCACGCACCGTCGCTGCACGGCGGCGGCGACGTCTGGGGCGGGCCTGTCGCCCCGCATGAACTCGATGCCGATCATCAGCCCGAGGCCGCGAACATCGCCGACCTCAGCGAACTCGTCCTTCCATCCGCGTACGCGGTCGATCACCCTCGTCCCCAAGCTCGCGGCGCGCTCGGGGATGCCCTCGCGCTTCATCGTCTCGATGACAGCGATCGCCGCCGCGCAGGCGACCGCGTTGCCGCCGTAGGTGGTGCCGTGCTCGCCGGGCCGCCAGCTCGACATCACCGCATGGGTCGCGACCAGACCGGCGATGGGCAGCCCGTTGCCAAATGCCTTGGCGACGCACATGATGTCCGGTCGCACGCCGGTGTGCTCGACACAGAAGAAGCGACCGGTCCTGCCAAACCCACTCTGCACCTCATCGCACACGAGCAGGATGCCGTTCGCGTCGCAGATCTCGCGCAGCCGCGGCAGAAGCTCCGCCGGAGGCACCACGAAACCGCCTTCGCCCTGCAGCGGCTCGACGACGATCGCGGCCACGGTGTCGGGCGGGACCGTCGTCCGGAACAGGTGCTCGATCTCGTCGCCGCGCGCGAGCGGGCAGGTGTCGCCAGTGGGGTGGTCGCAGTAGCGGTAGCAATGCGGATAGCGGACATGGTGCACCCCGGGCAGGAACGGCCCCATCCCCTCGCGGTACTTCGCCTTGCTGGCAGTGAGCGTGATCGCCCCATAGGTGCGCCCGTGGAAGCCGCCGGTGAAGGCGATGATCTCGGTCCGACCGGTGGCGCGGCGGGCCAGCTTGATGCTCGACTCCAGCGCCTCGGCGCCGCTGTTGTTGAGAAACACCTGGTCCAGGCCGTCGGGCGCGACGCTGACCAGGGCAGCCGCGGCCTCCACCATCCGGGGGCTGAGGGCGGTGACCGACGTGTGCCAGAGCCGGTCCACCTGCTCGTGCACCGCCCTGACGACGGCGGGATGGAGGTGGCCGAGGTTGGTGACGCCGATGCCACAGCCGAAGTCGAGCACGTCGCGTCCATCTACGGTGAAGAGGTGGGCGCCCAGGGCGTGGTCGACGACAAGGTCGGAGTACCTGCTGTAGGCAGGCGAGATCAACTCGGCGTCGCGCTCCCGCCAGAGCCCGGCGCTCTCACCCCCCCTCACAGCAAGGTCGGTCACCGCGTTCCTCCTCGTTGATAGTCCGCGGTCTCTCCCCAGGACGCGGCCAGACCGCAGCGTAGCGACTCCCCTCCGCCGATGGGACGAAGTCAGCGAGGATCGAGGGCGCGGCTCACAGCCTGCCGAGACTGAGAAATCCAACAAACATCACCACGATGCCGATCGCCTCGTACACGCCGAG
>JANWHI010000067.1 GCA_025450495.1 Candidatus Dormiibacter sp.
ACAGAGGTCGAGCTTGTCGCCTCTTGCAGCGACCTGCCCCAGCTGGAGCGAGCCATCGAGGAGCACAGCCCGGACGTCGTCATCACCGACATTCGCATGCCACCGAGTGGCTCCGACGAAGGGCTGCGAGCGGCGGATCGCCTGCGCAGCGAACGTCCGGAGGTCGGCGTGGTAGTGCTCAGCTCGTTTGCCGAGCCCGAGTACGCGCTCGCACTGCTGGAGAACGGTGCGGCCGGACGCGCCTACCTGCTCAAGGAACGCGTGTCGGACCTCGGCCAGCTGCTCGCCGCCATCCGTGAGGTGGCCCGAGGCGGCTCGGTCATCGACCCGCGGGTGGTGGAGGTGCTCGTGGCGGCTCGCACCGCCGCCAAGGACTCGCCGCTCACCCAGCTCACCCCTCGGGAGACCCAGGTGCTGGCCGAGGTGGCGCAGGGCAAGAACAACGCGGGGATTGCGGCGTCGCTGTCCCTCACCGACCGAGCGGTGGAGAAGCACATCAACTCGATCTTCTCCAAGCTCGACCTCTCTGAGGAGCCGGACACCCACCGCCGCGTCAAGGCCACCCTGGTGTACCTGTCTCAGCAGCGCCGCTGAGGCGCCGGGGAGACTCTGCCCCAGACGGAAGCGAGAGATGGGGTACACTACGGGTGACGGCAACAACTGCCGGCATCGCTCGTGCTTCGTCCTCGCCTTCTCGAACGGACCGCGCGTCGTTCAGAGTCGAGAGGGCAGGAGACACGACATGGCCAATGGGACCATCAAGAAGGTCCAGTCGGACCGGGGCTTCGGCTTCATCACCGCGGAAGATGGACAGGAGTACTTCTTCCATCGCAGTGGGCTCGACAGCTCGCTCGACTTTGACAGCCTGAACGGCGGCGAAGCTGTGAGCTTCGAGGTCGAGAAGAGCGACAAGGGTCCGCGCGCCGGGCGGGTTCGCGCCGCCGGCTGATCGCGAAGATGTGAGGACCCGGCGCCGTCGTGGCGCCGGGTCTTCTGCTTGCCTGGGCCCCCGCTGGATCGCCGGAGGCCGGGCGCATGGGTGCGCCCGAGTGGACAGTGCACCCAGCGCCAGTCACAATGCGCCGACGCACTGCCGCGCTGGCCTGGTGGAATCGGCTCCCAAGCCATGCCCGCCTCTGGTCCGCGTCCCGCATCCGACAGTTCACCGAGGGGGTTCGACATGGGCCGCACCACCACCCGTTCCCGTCGGCGCACCACCGCCGTGTTGACTTTCAGCGCGCTGCTGCTGGCCGCATGTGGTAGTTCCGGAGGCTCGAGCCCGTCAGGGAGTGCGGGCGCGGCCGGCCCAACGGTTCAGTCGAGCATCGCCAGCGAGGTGCCCGCCTCGGTCAAGGGTTCGCCGGTGCAGATCGCCACCGACGCCACCTACGCCCCCAACGAGTTCATCAATCCCGAGAACGGCGGCATCCAGGGCTGGGACATCGACTTCGGTAACGCCATCTGCAAGGTTCTTGGGCTGGTCTGCACCTTCAACAACGTCACCTTCGACGACATCATCGCCCAGCTCAAGGCGTCGACGCCGAGTGAGGTTGCCGGCGGCGACAAGCCGCGCTACCAGTTCAGCATCTCGAGCTGGACACCGACCGCCAAGCGGGAGGCCGGCGGCATCGACTTCATCACCTACTACCAGGCGGGCGAGGCCTGGCTGGTCAAGACCGGCGGCGCCAAGATCAACACCGCCGCCGACATGTGCGGCAAGAAGGTGGCCGTCGAGTCCGGCACCACCGAGGAGTCCGACGCCTGGGGTTTCATGGGCAAGCAGGTGGGGGGCACCGCGATCTCCGGTGACACTGATCACTGCCCATCCGGGAGGGATATCACCGTCGACAGCTTCTCGACCCAGACCCAGGCCGACCAGGCGCTGATCTCCGGACGCGACGACCTCGGGTGGCTCGATCAGCCGGTCGCCGACTACCAGGTCAAGCAGCAGAACGGCCAGCTCCAGATCGCGGGGCAGCCGTGCAGTGTCACCCCTTATGGGATTGCGCTGGTCGCCGGCAACCCGCTCGAGAAGGCGATCCAGGACGCCGTCAAGTACCTGATCGACAACGGCTTCTACACCAACGTCCTCAACACATGGGGCGTCAAGGATGGAGCGATCACCAGCTCGGCGGTGTCCCTGAACAACAACAACGCTGTGGGCGCGTCCTGCGTGCCCTCCTACTGACACCGCGCTTGGCAGCCGCCATCTGACCCGGTGAGGCTCTGATGCCGGAATTGAGCACGCGGCCCGAGGCGATCAAGGCCGTCCCGCTCCGGCACCCCGGCCGTTGGGTTGCGGCCGTCATCGTCCTCGCGATCGCCGCCGAGGTGGTCGGCACCATCGTCACCGCCCCCGATCTTCACTGGGATGTGGTGACCCAGTACCTCTTCCAGGGCTACATCCTCGGCGGCGTGGTCCTGACCCTGGAGCTCACCGCGATCAGCATGGTCATCGGCGTCGGCCTCGGTGTCCTCCTCGCGGTCATGCGCCTGTCGCCGAACCCAGTCGTCTCGTCCGTGAGCTGGTTCTACATCTGGTTCTTCCGCGGCACCCCGGTGCTGGTCCAGATCTTCTTCTGGTTCAACCTCAACAGTGTCATCCACTTCATCGGTGTCGGCATCCCGTTTACCGACATCGGCTGGCGAGTCGGCACCAATACGCTCATCCCCAACGTCGTTGCCGCCATCCTCGGCCTCGGGCTCAACGAGGCCGCTTACATGGCGGAGATCATCCGCGCCGGGATCATCTCGGTTGAACACGGTCAGACCGAGGCGGCGCAGGCGCTGGGGATGGGCCGGCTGATGGTGATGCGGCGCATCGTGCTTCCGCAGGCGATGCGGGTGATCATCCCGCCGACGGGCAACGAGACGATCTCGATGCTCAAGACGAGCTCGTTGGCGTTCATCGCCACGGTGACCGAGCTCTTCACCCGGCAGCAACAGATCTCCAGCGCCAACTTCAGGGTCATCGAACTGGCCATCGTGGCCAGCATCTGGTACCTGTTCATGACCTCGATCCTCACCTTCGGCCAGTACTACGTCGAGAGGTACTACGCGCGCGGTGCCCAGCGCGAGTTGCCGCTGACACCGCTGCAGCGCTTCCGGCGGATCGTCTTCCAAGGCCACGCACCGCCGCCGTTGCCGGTTGCGGAGGAGGCCGCGCCGCCGCTCACGCGGTCGCACGGGTAACGAGGCGCAGTTATGGCAACGCTGATGGTCCAGGCGCAAGCGGTGCACAAGAACTTCGGCCGCCTCGAGGTGCTCCGCGGCATCGACCTCGAGGTTGCACCACGGGAGGTGATGTGCATCATCGGTCCCTCCGGCTCGGGCAAGAGCACGATGCTTCGCTGCATCAACCATCTCGAGAAGATCGACGCCGGCAGGCTTTTCGTCGATGGCGAGCTGGTCGGCTACGCGCCGCGCGGCGACAAGCTCCACGAGTTGCCCGACCGCGAGGTCTGCCGCAAGCGGTCTGAGATTGGCATGGTGTTTCAGAGTTTCAACCTGTTCCCCCACATGACGGCCATCGGCAATCTGATCGAGGCCCCGATGCGGGTGAAGCGCGAGTCCAAATCGGCGGCGGTCGAACGCGGCCGCAAGCTGCTCGATCGCGTTGGCCTCGGCGACAAGGTCGGCGCCTATCCCCGGCAACTGTCCGGCGGTCAGCAGCAGCGGGTCGCGATCGCGCGCGCCCTGGCCATGCAGCCAAAGCTGATGCTCTTCGACGAGCCCACCTCAGCGCTCGACCCGGAGTTGGTGGGGGAGGTCCTCGACGTGATGCGCGGCCTCGCCCAGGACGGCATGACCATGGTCGTGGTCACCCACGAGATGGGGTTCGCGCGCGAGGTCGGTGACGCCCTGGTCTTCATGGATGGTGGCGTCGTCGTCGAAGCCGGGGCCCCCCGCGAGATCCTCGCCAACCCTCAGCACGAGCGGACCAAGGCGTTCCTGGCTTCAGTGCTCTAGTCGGATGGCTCACACAGCAGTCGTCTGCGGTGCCAGCGGTGGGTTGGGTCCCGCCGTGCTCACCGCACTTGCAAGCAGCCACTCGCGAGTGGTCGGCGTGGCGTCCGAGCGCCGCTCGCTAGCCGAGCTCGAGGCGATCTCGCCGGCGACGCACTGGGAGCGCGCGGACCTCGCCGATCCGGCGTCGGTCGATGATCTCTGGGAGAGGTTGGACCGGCTGGACGGCGAGGTTGGCAGCGTCGTCAATCTGACCGGAGGCTTTCGCGGCGGTACCGTGATCGACTCGTCGCCCGAGGACGTGCGCGCCATGTTGGCGCTCAACCTGGAGACGACGTGGTGGTCGTGCCGCGCGGCGGCAGCACGGATGAGCCGCACCGGCCGCGGCAGTATCGTCAACGTGGCGTCGCGCGCCGCCCTGGTCGGCGGCAGTGGCACCGCGGCGTACGCCGTCGCCAAGTCAGCCGTGCTGCGCTTGACCGAGGTGCTCAGCGCGGAGTTGACATCCAAAGGCGTCCGGGTCAACGCCATCGTCCCGGCCGTGATCGACACTCCCGCGAACCGGACCTGGATGAGTGCTGCCGACCTCGCCAAGGCGGTCGCGCCGGAGCAGCTCGCGGCGGTCATCGCGTTTCTGTGCAGCGAGGCGGCGAGCTCGATCACCGGAGCCGCGCTGCCGGCGTATGGCAGCTTCTGACCGAGCCCCGGCGATCACGCCGGAGGACGCGTACCGGGCGCTCAACGCGCATCCCGGCTGGGTGGTCGAGCGCGATCGCCTGCGCCGCGACTTCCGCCTCGCGTCGTTCAAGTCCGCGATGGAGCTGATAACTCGCGTTGCCGCGGTCGCCCAGGCCGAGAATCATCACCCCAACATCCGGTTGCACGAATGGTGCTTCGTGGAGCTCGAGCTGTACTCGCACGTCAGCGGTGGGCTCACCGCCCGCGACGTGCAGCTGGCCATCGCCATCGACGCCGCAGTGGATAGTGAGGCTACGCCGACCTGATGTCCTGGTCGTGACCCTGGCAGCGCAGCGCCTCCACGTCCGGCGGGTGCCCTTGCTGGTCGCAGCTGTCGCCATCGCCACCGCTCTGCGCCTCGCCGCCGGTGCACCCGCCCCCGCCGCCTCGCCGGCGGCAGCGTTGCTGTTCAGCGCCGTGCTGTTGACGGCCGTCGCCGTGTGCCGCACCGAGCTCGTCCGCGGCAGCCGGTCGGGCGTGGCTCTGGGGATCGGCGGCGGCGCGGCGTTGCTGCTTGTATCCCTGGTTGGGCTGCCGGCCATCTCGTTGGGGCCGCGGGCGGTGTCCGCGACGTTGATGTGGTGGGTGCCGCTGGTGAGCCTGGTGGCCGTGAGCGAGGAGCTGGTCCTGCGTGGCGTGCTCTTCTCAGCCCTGCGCTCCGAGCACGGCGACGCTGTTGCCGTCGCGGTCACAGCCGTGCTGTTCGCGCTCATCCACCTGCCGCTGTATGGTCTGGGCGCGATGCCCATCGACCTCGCTGCCGGCGTGTTGCTGGGATCGCTGCGCGTCATCTCCGGCGGCGTTGTCGCCCCGGCGCTGGCGCACGTCATCGCCGACGTCGCCACCGGCTGGGTCGCCTGAGATGCTCGGCTCTGTTGCTGGCTGGCGACGCTTCTCGCTGCTCGCGGGTCTCGCGCTTGCCGTTGCCCTGATCCCGGGGACCGCACATGCAGCGGACTGGCCAACGTTCCACGGCGACAACAGCCGCCAGGGCAACGACAGCTCCGACCCCGGGCTCTCCTCGCCCGGAGTGGCGTGGACGTCGGCTCAGCTCGACGGCCAGGTCCACGGTCAGCCGGTGGTCGTCGGCAACCAGGTGGTCGTCGCCACCGAGAACAACACCGTGTACTCGCTGTCCGCCGCCGATGGCACGGTGCAATGGTCCACACACGTTGCGGGTGCGCCCCGGACGTCCAACTTCGCCTGCGGCAACATCCGGCCGCTCGGGATCACCGGCACCCCGGTGATCGACGGCGGCAACGTCTTCGTCGCTGCCGAGGTGCAGCAGAATCCCACCACGTTCATCTTCGACCTGGTCAGCCTGAGCCTGGCCACCGGCGCGGTGAGCTGGACGCACAACATCGATCCACCCGACGCGCAGTGGAATGCGGTGGCTCAGTACCAGCAGCAGCGGGGCGCGCTGCTGGTGACCGGCGGCCGCGTGATCGTGCCTCTCGGTGGCCTTGACGGTGACTGCGGCACCTATCACGGCTACGTGCTCGGCTATCCGGAGAGCGGCAGCGGCGGCGTCACCTGGTGGGCGTCGAGCGAGGTGGTCGGCGGCGACAGGGAGGGGTCGATCTGGGCCGCAGGTGGGCTGTCAGAGGATTCATCGGGATTCATCTACGCCGGCACCGGCAACAGCAACCAGACGGCGCCGAACAGTCCGTACGACTACAGCGACGGTGTGATCAAGCTGAGCCCCGGATCTCTTGCTCCCGGCAGCCCGGTTGACTACTTCGCTCCCACCACCTGGTACCAGGACAACGCCGGCGATGTCGACCTCGGTTCGACGACGCCCCTGCAGCTGCCCAACGCTCGGGTATTCGTCGTCGGCAAGAGCGGTGTCGGCTACCTGCTCAACGCAGCAAGTCTGGGACACATCGGCGGGCAGATCGCCCAGCACCGTGTGTGCAGCGCCACCAACGCCGCCGCATTCGGCAGCCTGGCGTACGCCAACGGCATTGCGTATGTGGGGTGCAGCACGGGGCTGACCGCGGTCCAGATCAACGGCGCCGGCAACGACTTCGCCACGCTCTGGCACAACACCTCGGCGGTGACCGATCACCCGCCCACCATCGCCGGTGGTTTGGTGTGGTCGATCTCGCCCGGCGGCAACACCCTGTACGCGTTCAACACGTCCACCGGTCAGGCGGTGGCCAGCTTCCCTGTCAGCGCATCGCATTTCACCACCCCGACCGCGGCCAACGGCCAGCTGTTCGTTGCCGGCGGCAACCAGGTGCACGCATTCGACGGCTGCACAGGACCCCCGTTGACCGGCGACTTCACGGGCGACGGCAAAGCGGACGTGCTCTCGGTCGGTCCGGCCGGCACCTGCGTGCTGCCCTCGACCGGGGCTGCGTTCACAGCGCCGTCGCCGTGGTCGAGCGTGCCCTTCTACGGCAGTGAGGCGACCCTCAGCGCCGACGTCAGCGGCGACCATCGATCGGACCTGGTTGCCGTGAACAACAGCAGCACCTGGGTGATGCCGAGCACCGGCTCCGCCTTCTCGGCACCGCAGAGGTGGTCCGCCACCCCGTTCTACGGCCAGCGGGCAACACTTGCCGGTGACCTCAACGGTGCCGGCAGAGCCGATCTGATCGCCGTCAACAGCGCGAGCAGTTGGGTGATGCTCAACACCGGCTCAGGTTTCTCGGCACCGCAGAAGTGGTCCGCACTTCCTTTCTACGGCGGACAGGCGACCATGGCGGGCGATGTCAACGGCGATGGACGCACCGACCTGGTGGCCGTCAACAACTCGAGCGTGTGGGTCATGGTGAGCAGCGGCAGCGGATTCTCCGCGCCGCAGCCCTGGCACAGCGGGGCGTTCTACGGCAAGATCGCCACCCTTGGTGGCGACCTCAACGGGGACGGAACCATGGACCTGGTTGCCGTCAACCCGGCGGGTACGTGGGTGATGCTCGACACCGGATCCGGATTCTCGTCTCCTGCGAAATGGTGGGCCGGATACCCTTAGGCTCAGCCCGTTGCGGTGGCGTTCCTCCACTCGCTCAGCAGCGACGCCTCCTCCGCGGCGGTGATTCCCGCTTTGCGCGGTCGGTCGATGCCACACTGACGCTCCCAGGCGAGGGCATCGGCGGCGGTCTCCTCGATGGGGCGGATGCTCATTCCGCTGACCAGCGAGGCGCTGACGTCCCAACTGCCGTAACCAGCATATTGTGGGTCGGAGAGCCAGAGCGGCAGCGACCGCGGTCCCATCCAGGCATCGACACCGCGATCGACGAGGAACTGGTTGGCAATCCAGGTGAACGCGGTCCCCTTCCCACACGCCGCCGCGGTGCGCGCCAGCAGCTCGCCCATCGGTGTCGGCGCGCAGGTGGCGTCGTACACCCCCACCAGCCGCCGCTCGGCAGCGAGCACGATCCACGCGGCGAGATCCGCGACGTCGATCCACTGCACGCGCGTGTCGGGATCTCCAGGACACAGAACCTCGCCGCCACGTGACATCCGCGCCGGCCAGTAGCCGTACCTGTCGGAGACATCGCCGGGGCCGACGATCAGGCCGGGACGGGGGATGAACGCCTTTTCGCCGACGGCGTCGAGAACGCTCCGCTCCGCCGCCACCTTGAGGTGGCCGTAGTTGGCGGGATCATCCTCGTCGGTCGAGTCGACGGCGGCGTCCACCAGCGGCGCGGCGGCGGTGTTACCGGGCATCGTCTTGTCCGCGTACACCGAGCGCGTCGACACGTAGGTCCAGTGTCCTGCGCGCGGGCCAAGGGCATGCAGCGCCGCGCGCACCTGGGTCACCGATTGGCGGGCGACATCGACGACTGCATCGAACTCTTGGCCGGCCAGCGGCGCCAGCCCCTCAGCCGACGCACGGTCGACGCGCACGAATCGCACTGCGTGGGGAGGCTCGCCACTGACTCCCCGAGCTGCGCAGGTGACCTCGTGACCCTGGTCGCGCGCCTGCACCGCCACCGCCCGTGACAGGAAGACGGTGCCACCGAGAACCAGGATCCTCACCTCAGCTGGGTACGGAAGCACTGGGTGACGTATGGCAGGTCGACGTCGTTAGCACCTGCGACAGCCGGGTGGGTGTCGAGGAGGTGGCGCACCTCGGCCAGCACAGCATCCCGCTCGTGCGTGGGCAGGATGATCACGTAGCTGCGCGACGCGACCAGGTCGAGAACCGCGTTGCGCGTGAGCTGAAACCGCCACGCGACGTCGCGACGTTCAAGAGGCCCGAACGGAGGCCCCACCACTGGATTCGGATCGTCGCTCTCGTCATCGCCGTGACGGTGCATGATCCGGCCGAGCTCGGCCACCCAATCGTGGCTCTCGTCGCGGACGTTCCAGAGCAGCCCGAGCCGGCCACCCGTGACCAGCACGCGGGCCACCTCGGGAACAGCCAGCTCCGGGTCGGTCCAGTGCCAGGCCTGGGCAACGAGAACCGCGTCGACGCTGCGGTCGTCGAGCGGTATCTGCTCCGCGGTGCCGGCCAGCAGTCGAGCCTCCGGAACGGCCCGCGCCAATTGCGCGCGCATGCCGGCGGACGGTTCCACGGCGGCGACGTCGAGACCACGGTCGCAGAGTTGGCGGGTCAGCTTCCCCGTTCCCGCACCGAGGTCGAGCACCCGGTGCGCGTCGCCCGTGAGCAGCCAGTCGACCGCCTCCGCGGGATAGGGCGGCCGACCCCGCTGGTAAGCGGCCGCCGCGGCACCGAACGAGTTCGCCCGCGCTTCGCGGCGTTGGTCCTGACCCACTCAGTCGCGATGCCGGAACGACCGCATGGCGATGCCGAGCATGACCATGCCGAAGGCGAGAAGGAGGGCGACGTCGGCAAGAAGCGGCACCGCCTGGCCGGCGATCGTGACCGATGCCACGTGGTCGACGAAGGGCTGGGGCAGTCCCGCACCACCGAGCACCGCCGAGCGGACCGGCGCGATCCCGTACGCCACCGGGTCGAAGCGTGTCAGCACGGTCATCCATGCCGGCAGGCCGGCCAGCGGGAACAGAGCGCCGCTGAGGAAGAACATCGGCATCATCAGGAAGTTCATCATCACCTGGAACCCCTGCATGGTTCGCATCCGCGCGGAGACCGCCACCCCGAAGCAGGTCAGCGAGAAGGCGAGCACGAAGAGCAGCGGTATCGCCTCGATGACGGAGATCACGCTGAGATGCACGCCGATGATCGGCGCGAAGACGAGCATCACCAGTCCCTGGATGGTCGCCTGGGTGGCGCCCCCGAGAGCCTTGCCCAGGGCCACCGCAGAACGGCTGATCGGCGCCACCAGGATCTCCCGCATGAACCCGAACTCGCGGTCCCACACCACCGACATGGCGCTGAAGATGGCGGTGAACAGCACCGCCATGCCGATGATTCCCGGGTACATGAACTGGATGTAGCTGAAGGAGGCGGGCACAGCGCTGCCGCCGAGCGCGCCTCTGCCGATGGCGGAGCTGAGACCGACGCCGAAGATCAGCAGGTACAGCAGCGGCTGCGCCAGCGACGTGATCAGCCGGGTGCGGTCGCGCCAGTAGCGGAGCACGTCGCGGTACCAGATGATGTACACCGCCTGGGCGGTGGAGACGCGCACGTGGCCCGGTTGCCGGCGTGCGACAGCGGGCTCTGCCTCCGCCAGCGGCTGCGTGGTCTGCGTGACCATCGTCTACCCCCGTCGCGCCGCGAATGCACGCATGAACGTCTGCATCCCGTCGGCGTCGCCCTCGCGGATGGCTCGCCCGGTGAGCTTCAGGAAGACGTCGTCCAGCGAAGGGCGTCGCACCGTGACCGTCTTGACCGGCACCGACAGGGCGGTGATCAGCCGCGGGACAAACGCGGCGCCGTCGGCGACCTCGATGCGCAGAGTCTCGCCGTCGGCAGCGGCCACAACCCCGAGCGCGGCGGCGATCTCCGCGCCGGCGCGCGCGTTGTCGTCAGTCTGCAGCACCACCACGTCACCGCCAACCTGTGACTTCAGCTCATCCGGTGTGCCCAGGGCGACGACCCGACCGTGGTCGATGATCGCGATCCGGTCGCACCACTCCGCCTCCTCCATGTAGTGCGTGGTCATGAAGATGGTGAGCCCGGCGGCGCGCCTGATCTCACGAAGGTGATCCCAGAGGCGCGCCCGCGTCTGCGGGTCGAGGCCCTGGGTCGGCTCGTCGAGGAACAGGACCTCGGGGGCGTGCAGGATGCCGCGGGCAACCTCGAGGCGCCGCTTCATCCCGCCCGAGAACGTCATCACGCTGGCGTCGGCACGGTCGGAGAGCTCGACCATCGCGAGAACGCGATCGATCCGCTCGCGCCGCTCGCTGCGCGGCACGCCGTACACCATGGCGTGGAAGGTCAGGTTCTCACGGGCGGTGAGCTGGTTGTCCAGCGACGGATCCTGGAAGACCAGACCGATGCGCGCCCGCACGTCGTCGGGGTTGCGGGCAACATCGATGCCGGCCACCGTGGCAGAGCCTGCGGTCGCCTTCACCAGGGTGCAGAGGATGGCGATGGTCGTGGACTTGCCCGCTCCGTTGGGGCCGAGGAAACCGAAGATCTCGCCGCGAGTCACCTCGAGGTCGATGCCGGCGACGGCGGTCACCTTGTCATAGCGCTTGACCAGCCCGGCCACGGCAATCGCGGCGTCCGATGCCGGGAAGGTCTCGTTGTGGAGGGCTGTGGCCATTGACGGCGATGATGCCGGATCGCGGCGCCGCAACCGCGGCGGCGTCTGAGGGGGGGCCTATCATCCGTGGGCATGGATTTCGAATTCGACGCGAAGACCGAGGAGCTGCGCAGCCGGCTGCTCGACTTCATGGACGCACACATCTATCCCGCAGAGCCCGTCTTCGAAGAGCAGGTCGGGGCCCAGGAGAATCCGTGGGACCGCCCGCCGGTCATCGACACGCTCAAGGCTGAGGCGCGCCGGCGCGGACTCTGGAATCTCTTCCTGCCTGACCACAAATTTGGCGCCGGCCTCACCAATCTCCAGTACGCACCGCTGGCCGAGATCACCGGGTGGAGCCCGATGATCGCCCCCGAGGCGATCAACTGCGCCGCGCCCGACACCGGCAACATGGAGATCCTGGCCATGTTCGGCTCACCGGCGCAGCAGGAGCAGTGGCTGCGACCGCTGCTCGACGGCGAGATCCGTTCCGCGTTCTCGATGACCGAGCCGGAGGTGGCATCGTCCGACGCCACCAACATCTCGACGCGCATCGAGCGCGACGGCGACGAGTACGTCATCACCGGGCACAAGTGGTGGTCGAGCGGGGCGATGAGCCCGCGCTGCAAGGTCGCCATCGTGATGGGTGTCACCAACCCCCACGCAGAGCCGCATCGCCGCCAGAGCATGGTGCTGGTCCCGCTCGACAGCGAGGGCGTGCACATCCGCCGTGCCACCTCGGTCTTCGGCTACACCGACGGTCCCCATGGCGGCCACGCCGACATCGACTACGAGGAGGTGCGCGTTCCCGCCGCCAACCTCCTTGGCGAGGAGGGCAGCGGGTTCGCTGTCGCCCAGGCGCGTCTCGGTCCCGGACGCATCCATCACTGCATGCGCGTGATCGGCATGGCCGCCCGCGCGCTCGACCTCATGTGTAGGCGGGCGACCAGCCGCACCGCCTTCGGCAGAGTCCTCGCCGACCAGGGCGTGGTCCAGGAGTGGATCGCGGAGTCGTACATCCGCCTCGAGCAGGCGCGATTGCTGGTGCTCAAGGCCGCGTGGATGATGGACCGTGTCGGCAACCGCGAGGCCCGCCGCGAGATCGCGGCGATCAAGGTCGCCGCTCCGGCCGCGGCGCTGTGGGTGCTGGAGCGCGCCATCCAGGCGCACGGTGGCGCCGGCGTGTCGCAGGACTTCCCGCTGGCCCAGTTCTACGCACACGCGCGCACATTGCAGCTCGCCGACGGGCCCGATGAGGTGCACCGCCGCGCCATCGCGCGCGACATCCTGCGCCCGTACGTGGCCCCAGGCCCGGCGGCGCGCTGAGGCCGGCGCGGGCTCAGTCGGCGGCTGGGATCGCGCGCCGCCCGCCGGCAGCGCGCGACCGCTGCGGGAGGGTCACGATCCGGCCCGTGTCAAGGGCCGGGGGCGCTGTGGCCACCTGGTCGCGGCCGCCGTGCTTGGCTGCGTACATCGCTCGGTCCGCCGCCGCCAGCAGCTGGTCGAGATCACCACCGTGGAGGGGGTAGGCCGCGATGCCGATCGATGCGGTGAGCCGGGGCAGGTCGCAGCCCACCGGCAGGGCGATGTCGCGCACGGCCATGCGCATCGCCTCGGCCACCAGCTCGGCGCCGTCGGCGTCGCAGTCATGAAGGAGCGCGACGAACTCCTCGCCACCGAGCCGCACGATCGCATCGGCGCCGCGCACGGTGGTGCGCAGCCTGGTCGCCACCCGCTGCAGCACCAGGTCGCCGGCCGCGTGGCCACTGTGGTCGTTCACCGTCTTGAAGTGGTCGAGGTCGATGAGCAGAAGCGCAAGCGGTCGGCCATCGCGGGCCGCCCGGATGATGTCGCGCTCGCCGGAGTCGCGCAGCCAGCGGCTGTTGTAGAGGTGGGTGAGCGGGTCGGTCATCACCGCGCTGAGCAGCTCGGCGTAGAGCTGGGCGTTGCGCCAGGCGGCAGCGGCCACGTGCGCGAAGAGCGACGCCGCCTCCAGCTCGCGCTCGGTGAATCGCCCGACCCCGGTGCGCCAGCAGTTGATGATGCCGAGCTTGTGTTCGCCCGCCACCAGCGGGATGAGGAGGAGCGATTCGCGCACCACCGGCGTGCCCGGCACCTGACGCGCCAGTTGATGTGTTGCCGTGTCGGCGATGTTCTGCGGCGTGCCCAGGCCGAACGCCCACCCGGTGAGCCCGGCATCCATCGAGAAGCTGTCGGCGAGGAGCTCGTCGCGATCGGGACCGGTGGCGATGACCGGGACCAGGCGGTGCGTCTCGTACTCCGCCATGAAGATGGCCATCTCCGACACCGGGACGACGCGGCTCATCAGCTCGGCCATCACCCCGAGGATCCGCATCGGATCGTGCTCGCTCTGCAGGGCCGTGGCCGCGTCGCTGAGCGCTCGGGGAAGACCCTGGCGCGCGCTGGATCCGGTCGCGCTCGGGACCGGCGTGGGCATGGTCCCGTTCGGCTCGGCGCCGGGCTCGGTGGCATCGACTCGGGTGTGCGACACGGTCCGCCGCGCGAACCAGGCCGCGTCGACGACCTCGACGTCCGCCTGGCCCTCGATCATCTTGGTCAGCACAGGGGGACCCAGCAGCCATCCCTGGCCGAACTGGACACCGAGCGAGGCGAGCACCTCCTGCTCGGCCGGCGTCTCGATGCCTTCGGCGATCAGCCGCGCACCGATGTGGCCGCTGAACGAGAGCAGCGCCACCACCAGGGCGCGCCGGGCCCGGTCCGATTCGATGGCGCGGATGAGAGAGCGGTCCACCTTGATGAACTCGGGCCGCAGCTCGGCGATGACGCGCATGCTGGCGTGGCCCGCGCCGGCGTCGTCGACAGCGATCCGAAAGCCGCGGGCGCGCAGCCCGGCGGCGATGCGTTGCAGGCGCGCAAGGTCGGACACCGGCTCGCGTTCGCTGAACTCCAAGACGATGGAACGCGGGTCGACGCCGGCGTCGCGGACGGCCTGGTCGAGGGCCGCCATCCCGCGGCGGTCAAGCAGTGTTCCGATCAGAACGTTGATGAACAGGTCGGCGTCGCCGACATTGGACGCCTCCGACAGCGCCCCGCGCATGCACGCAAGATCGACGTCGGCCTGCATGCGCAGCAGCGAGGCCGCGGCGAAGAGCTCGTCAGGAGAGCCCATGTGCTGGCGGGGCGGGAATCGTGCCAGGGCTTCGTAGCCGATGACCGTGCCATCGTAGAGGCGGACGATCGGTTGCACCGCAGCGGCGATCCGCCCCTGGATCAGCAGCGAGTCGACCGCGGTCCGCGACTCCTCGGTCTGTGAGGGCGTGGTGGCCAGGATCGGGAACCGCTCGACCGCCAGTTCGCTGTCCGTCTCCCACGACCCGGCCAGCATCGTGGCCGTCGCCTCGAGGGTGGACGTGACCTCCTCCGAGCAGCCCGGGCCCCAGACGACGAGCACCGCGACCACCCGGTCGCGGAGCACGACCGGCACCGCGATGACGTCACCCTCATCCGCGGAGCTGGGGAGCGCATACCCGATGGCCGAGTCTCCCGACAACCGTCGCAGCGTGTCCACCGCGCCGGCGGCGCCCCTGTACGGGCGCTGCAGCCGGACTGACTCTCGCAGCGATTCAATGGCGTCGAGAGGGACGCGCAACCCGACCAGCCCTGACGCCATCGCCGGCGACAGGCTGGTTGCCGGCATCCCGGGGGGAACGTTCACCGCCATGATCACCGCCGTGTCGCCGTACACCGCGGTGATCGCCGCGGCGACGTCGAGCGGCGCGAGGTCACGCACCACCTCGAGGGCGGCCTCGTCCGGGGTCCGCATGCCGGGGAGCCGCTGTCCCAGGTGAGTGAGCACGCCGAGTCGGGGATCGGTGAGCTTGCCGGGCACCCTGCAAGTGTCGCCGGATGCTGTCGCCGGGCGATCACGAGTCCGTCGCGTCCCGGCTCGGGTTCGAGTGGGTTCTCACGGCAGCGGCCGGGCCTCAGGCTGCGCTGTGGCGCAGTCCGGTGCCGTTGGAGGCGCCGCGGCGCAGGCGCCGTCGTCCGCCTCGCCGACGCGACATTGACCCTGACGCCACAGTACCGTTGAGCCCGTGACACGCACCCCGCCGATGGTCACGTACGCCTACAGCGAGAGCCCGGAGTGCGTCGCCGACCTCCGCGTCCCGGCCGCGGCACCACGAGCCTGCGTGGTCCTACTGCATGGAGGCTACTGGCGGGACCGATACCGGCGCGATCTCATGACCCCGCTCGCTGAGGCCCTCGTCGCGGACGGCTTCGCCACCTGGAATGTCGAGTACCGGAGGGTGGGCAGCGGTGGCGGCGTGCCGCGGACCCTCGACGATGTGGCGGCGAGCATCGACTACCTCGCCGAGCTGGCGCGGCAGCGCAAAGTGGTTTGCGGGCCGCTCATCCTGATCGGGCATTCCGCCGGCGCGCACCTCGCACTCTGTGCCGCCGGCCGGCACCGCCACCGTGGCTCACCGTCGGTGGAAGCCGCGGCGGTCGTCGCGCTGGGCGGCGTCTGTGACCTCGAGCGGGCGGCCCGCGAGGGGCTGAGCAATCGCGCTGCGGTCGATTTCGCGGGCGGTGACCCCGACCGCTGGCCACTCCTCTACGCAGAGGCGTCGCCCCCGCGCCTGCTGCCAATGGGCGTCCCGTACCTGCTCCTCCACGGCAGGGCCGACGACTCGGTGCCCTGGCAGCTCAGCGACGACTTCCACCGGCAGGCCATCGCGGCCGGCGACCACGGCGACCTGCTGCTCCTCGAGGATGTCGGCCACCTCGAGCCGATCGACCCGGCCACGCCCGCGTGGCAGAGCGCGCAGGCATGGATCGACGACGGGGTCTCGGCCAGGCAGCAGCCGGGGTAGGATCGTTGCGTGGCGGGAGGAGAGGCGGCGCGATCGTGGTTCGCTGCCCTGTCGAGCCCGATCGCCGGCGATGGCAGGCTGCGCTGCTTCGCCAGGCGACACTCCGTGGCGCTGCTGGTGCCGGCCTTCCTCGCCGTCGCGGGGCTCGGCGCCATCTGGATCCAGTCCGCCACCGCGGAGCTGAGCGGCCCGATCACACCATCGGGCCATCACGACTTCTTCGCGTTCTATTCGGCTGCGACGCTGATCCACGCTGGCCACGCCTCGTCTCTGTACGACGGCGGCACGCTCACCGCGCTGCAGCGACAGCTGTATCCGCACCCCGTCGGCTACGCCGGCTACATGCCCTTCATCAACCCGCCGGCTGCAGCGGCACTCCTCGCCCCGCTGGCGGCGCTGCCTGAGGCGACGGCGCGGCTGGTGTGGTTGCTGATCAGCGTCGGCCTCGCCGTGGCGTGTGCACTGGTGCTCGCCGCCGGCCGCGACATCCGCATCCGCGCCCTTGCAGTACTGGTGGTCCTGGGCACCTTCCCCGCGTATCAGACATTCACCGAGGGACAGTGGTCCTTCGTGCTCCTCCTCGGCTGCCTGGCCGGGCTGGTCGCAGCGCGGCGCGGCCACCCGACGCTTGCGGGGATCGCGCTGAGCGTGCTGTGGCTGAAGCCGCCGCTGCTCGTGCTCGTCCTCATCTGGCTGCTGCTCACCCGGCACTGGCGGGTCGCCGCCGCCATGGTGGGCGCGGTGGTCGCGGCAACCGCGGTGGCACTGCCCTGGACAGGGATCGAGTCCAATCTCAACTACGCGCGGTACCTCGGCGACGTGGTGGCGGCTCACGCGGGCGGCGCCGGTGCGGCCGGACAGACCGCCTGGGAGGGCGCGCTCCCCAACATGGAGGGGCTGATCGGGCTGGCGGCCACCCTGTTCGGCCAGCAGAACGCGCTCGCCGTCGACATCGCCACCGCGACGGCCGCGGTTCTCCTGGTTGCCTTCTTCGCCTGGGCGATGCGCACGCATTGGCACGACCGACCCCTGCCGCTGCGCTACGCACTGGCCGCTGTCAGTCTCGGCCTGCTGCTCGATCCCCACCTCTACGCGCAGGACTGCGTGCTCGTGGTCGTCCTCGTCGCCCTGGTGCTCACCGGGCGGCTCGCCTCGCTGCCGCCCCAGGCGGCCACCGTCCTGCTGGCCGGGGCCGTGCTGCTCGACCTCTCCGCGATCGACACCTCATCGACGCAGGGGCTGGCGCTGCCGCCGTTGCACATCTTCACGTTCGCATTGATCGCCGGCGTGGTCATCCTGGCATGGTCGCGCCCGCGTCCTCGCCGCGCGCTGGTCGCGCCACCCTAGGGTTGGGCGCGATAGTTCCAGAAGCGCGGCAGCAGCGCGCAGAGAACGGCTGTGCCCACCACGCAGAGCACGCCGCCGCTGACCACTGAGGTGCGCACCCCGGCGAGCGCGCCCACGATGCCGGATTCGAGGTTGCCCAGCGCAGGCCCTGACGAGTAGCTGATCACCTCGATGCCGGCGAGCCTGCCGCGGATCCCGTCAGGAATGGTCTGGTTCCACAGCGTGGTGCGGAACAACCCGCTGATCATGTCGGCCGCGCCGGCGGCGACGAGGGCGACGAGAGCGATCCACAAGGCCGGCGCCACGCCGAAGCCGATGATGGAAAATCCCCAGACGATCGCGGCCACGGTCACTCCCATCCCATGGCGGTGCACGCGGCTGGTCCAGCCGCTTGTCGCGGAGAACAGGAACGACCCCACCGCGGGGGCCGCGTACAGCATGCCCAGCACTCCCGGCCCGCCAAGGCCCTGGGCGATCGCGGGAAACAGCGCCATCGGCATGCCGAAGAACATCGCGATGATGTCGACGGCATAAGTCCCCATCAGCTCGGGCCGGCTTCGCGCGTAGCGCAGGCCTTCGACGACTCGGCGGAGGCTCGGCCTCTCCGCGTCGACTGGCGGCGGGACGGCTCGCATCAGCCACAGGCACGCGAGGCCGACTACGAATGTCGCGACATCGACCATATAAGTGAGCGGCAGCCCGATCACGGCGAGCAGCACGCCGCCCAGGGCCGGTCCCAGGATCTGGCCGAGCGTCGACCGCATGCTGTTGAGCGCCGCCGCCGCGGCAAGCTCGTCTCGGTCGACCAGCCGAGGCAGCATGGCATCGAGAGACGGGCGCTGGACCGCAGCCTGCCCGCCCCAGATGACGGCGATTGCGAACAGCACCCACACCTGCGGGTTCGCCAGGGCCGCGTTGCCGGCGAGGATAAGGCTGCACCCCATGAGGCCCACCTCGGTCAGGAGGACCATCCTTCGCCGGTCGGCGGCGTCCGCCAGCGCGCCGCCGAGCATGGCGAACACGAGGATGGCCGCGAACTCGAAAACGCCAAGCAAGCCGACCAGCAGCACGCTGTGCGTCAGCAGGTACACCTGGTACGGGAAGGCGACGACCGTGATCATGCTGCCGAAGAACGACACCAGCCGCCCGATGAACAGCAGGCGAAAGTCGCGGTGCCGCCGCAGTGGAGTGATGTCTACCGTCGCCAGGTGGAGCCAGCCGGGAATCATTTCAAGTACCGCGTATCCTGAAGGTTGAGATGGAAAAAGCTACTTTCGCCGGCGGCTGCTTCTGGGGTGTCGAGCATCTCTTCAACGAGATGCCCGGGGTGATCGACGCGGTTTCCGGGTACACGGGCGGGTCGCGCGACAACCCGACGTACGAGCAGGTCTGCTCAGGCCGGACGGGCCACGCCGAGGCGGTGGAGGTCACGTACGACCCGGCCAAGGTCACCTACAACGAGCTGCTGAACGCCTTCTGGAACATGCACGATCCGACGACGCTCAACCGGCAGGGCCCCGACCACGGCCACCAGTACCGGTCGGCCATCTTCTTCCACAGCCCCGAGCAGGAGAAGGCGGCGCTCGCCTCGAAAGAGCAGGCGCAGCGCTACTTCGACCGGCCGATCGTGACCGAGATCGTCCCGGCCCCGCAATTCTGGCCGGCCGAGGACTACCACCAGCGCTATTTCGAGAAGCACCAGGGCCACTACTCGTGCCACTTCATCCGCGGCTGGGTGCCTCCGCAGCCCGCCGAGACCGAACCCGCGGCGAACGAGCCGGCTCGCTAACCGGGTACTAAACACCGGCGCTGCGCCCTATCCTTACCCGGCGATTCGGCCGGATTAAGGAGGTAGGCGGTTGCGGTGTGATCATTGCGCGCACGACGTCCCGGACGGGGTGTTCTGCACGCGGTGCGGCGCTCATCAAGGCACGACCGGCGAGTTCGGCGACGCCAAGACGCGCGAGCACCGGTACGCGGCTCACCCAGGCGAGCATGTGGCGCAGCCGTCGGTGTTTACGACGCTCTTCCCGCACCTCGGCCACCACAAGATCCATGAGTTTCGCTGGGCTTTCATCGCGGGCCTTGGAGGCATCCTCCTCCTCTATGTCGCCGGCCTGATCACAGCGGCGATCCTCGTTTCCGCGTTCCTGGTGCCGGTGCTCTACCTCATCTATCTATATGAGGCCCAGGTGTATCGCGACGAACCCGCCACGGTGCTTGGCTTCACCATCGGTGGAGGAATCCTGGCCGGCATCGTCTTCACCCTGTTCGAGCGTGCGATCTACAACCCGTTCCAGTTCAGCGGCGGCTCCCTCTTCAGCAGCGCCGGCGTGGACATCGGGGGGCTGCTGATCGTCGGTTTGCTGCTGCCGGTGATACAGGAAGCGCTGAAACCGCTGCCCGCCTTCTTCCTTCCCAACCGGGCGGACTTTCCAGAAACGGTTGACGGGCTCGTCTTCGGCGTCGCGGCAGGACTGGGCTTCAGCCTCGCCGAGGCCCTGATCGGCTTCTCGAGCGTGCTGACACAGCTGCCCGCGCACGTCGAGCCGGGGACCTGGATCTACACGCTGACGACGCTGGCTGTATTCCAACCGCTGCTCCAGGGCAGTGCGACCGGCATGATCGTGGCGACGATCTGGCGGTGGCGCCGCGGCCGGCTGGCGAGGCGTGAGATAGGCGGCATCGCGATGGCGGTCCTCGCGCACATCGCGTTCTCCGCGGGAACGCAGGTGATGCAGGAGACGGGCGTGAACCAGCTCTTCGTGCTCATCTGGCAGGCGGCCATCGTCGGAGCCCTGCTGATCTACATCCGCTACGTGCTGCACCACGCTCTGCTCGAGGAGGCCGCTCACATGGGTTACGCGGAGACGGTATGTCCGAGCTGCCACATGCACATCGTCGCCTCCGGCTTCTGCCCGAACTGCGGCATGGCGCTCACCGCGGCGCCCAACGCGGTCAAGCGTGCCCGCCGGCCGCGGG
>JANWHI010000068.1 GCA_025450495.1 Candidatus Dormiibacter sp.
AGGAGCTTGTGATTCGAATCGGTGAGGGTCCCACCGCGGCGGATCGTCACGAAACGAGGGTCGCGGTCTTTCGGGAGGATCACACCCAGCACCCTTCTGCCAGCAGCTGGACGAAGCAGCCGAGTATCTCAGCCGCAAGTGCAAGGTGTGGCGCTAGCCCACGAGAGTAAGGCCAGGGTGATAGCCGCTGGAAGAACCCCCACGATGAGGGAGGGGAGGGGTTGCGGGGTCGCGCAAGTTCTGCAGCAGGCGAAGGAGTGGAGAACTCGCCGGTGGCGAGTTCGCAGCGACGCCAGCGCCTGCGAAGCCTGTCCGCGGCGCGATCCCGCAACCCCTCCCCTCCCGGCTTGACTGGTTCCTCGGGCTACCGCACCCGCCGCGCTCCCTCCGGTGGCAGCGCCACATGGTGCTTGGTCAGGATCTCGCGCACCGTCCCGCTCTGCGCGCGCATCACCAGGCTGTGCGTCTCGGCCCACCAGTTGTGGTACTGGACGCCGCGGAGGATGCCACCGCCGGAGATGCCGGTCACCGCGATGCTGACGTGGCGGCCGGGCACCAGCCGCTCCATGCTGATGGCCTCGTCGGGGTCGAAGCCGGCGGCGCGGACGGCCACCGCCTCCTCCTCGTGGCGCACCCAGGGGCGGCAATGCAGCTCGCCGCCCAGGCAGCGCATCGCGCAGGCGGCGACGATCGCCTCCTGGGTGCCCCCCGAGCCGATCATCACGTCGATCCCGCTGCCGGGCCAGGCGGCCATCATCGCCGCCCCCACGTCGCCGTCGGAGATGAGAGCGACGCGGGCGCCGAGGGAGCGCACGTGCTCGAGGAGCGCCTGGTGGCGCGGGCGGTCGAGCATGATCACGGTGAGGTCCTGCACCTGCACGTCCATTGCAAAGGCGATGCGGCGCAGGTTGTTCTCCGGTGTGTCGGCGATGTCCACCGCACCCTTGGCGGCGGGACCGACAGCGATCTTGTGCATGTATGCAACCGGCGGCGGCGAGAGGATGCCGCCCGGCTCGGCCGCCGCGGCGATGCTGAGAGCCTGGCTGAGCCCGCGCGAGACCAGGCTGACACCGTCGACGGGGATGATCGCGAGGTCGACGTGATCGCGTCCGACGCCGCTGCGGCGGCCGGCGGCGAGGTTGCTGCTGCCGCCCTCGGGACCGATCACCACCCGTCCGTCGAAGGGCATGGCCACCAGGGCCTCCTCCATCACATGCTGGCCCGCGTCACGTGTGCCCGCTTTGTCGCCACGGCCCAGCCAGCGGCCCACTGACAACGCGGCAGCCTCGGTGGCGCGGAGGAGCTCGAGGCCGCGGTGTCGATCGCGGCCGACCTTGGCGGGCGCAGCCGCCAGGTCGGGAGCAGCGGTCTCGGCCATCCCTTGGATTATGGGCGGCCGCGTCGGGCTCAGCCTGCGGTGGCGCGGCCCTCGGCTGTCCCGAGCACCGCAACCGGCACGAGCGTGTCGACGTCGCCGGCAATGCTCCGTGCGCCGCCCGCCGCGGCGCGCATGAAATCGCGGAACAGGGGGTGTGGCCGGTTGGGGCGGGAGCGGAACTCGGGATGGAACTGCGAACCCACAAAGAATGGGTGGTCGCGCAGCTCCACGATCTCGACCAGCCTGCCGTTGGGGGACGTGCCGCTGAACACCATGCCGGCCGCCGCCAGCCTGTCGCGGTAGTGGTTGTTGAACTCGAAGCGGTGACGGTGGCGCTCGTAGATCAGCGCCTCACCATAGGCGGCGGCGGCGCGGCTGCCGGGCACCAGCTTGCACGGGTACACGCCCAGCCGCATCGTGCCCCCCTTGTTCTCGATGTCGCGCTGCTCGGGAAGCAGGTCGATCACCGGCACCGACGTGAAGGCGTTGAACTCGGTCGAGTTCGCGTCAGGAGCGTCAAGAACTTCGCGAGCGAAGTCGACGACCGCGCACTGCATGCCGAGGCACAGCCCCAGGTATGGCACCTGGTGCACGCGTGCGAAACGCGACGCCAGCACCTTGCCCTCGATGCCACGGTGGCCGAAGCCGCCGGGGACAACGATGCCGTCGGCACCCTCGAGCGCGGTGGCCTCCGCCTCCAACTCCTCCGAGTTGACCCACTGGATGGTCAGCTCCACCCCGGTGTTGACGGCGGCGTGGCGGAGCGATTCGGTGACGCTGATGTAGGCGTCGGGCATCTCGACGTACTTGCCCACCACCGCGATGCGCACGGGTGGCTTGGTGGCGCCGATGCGCGCCACCAGGTCACGCCAGCCGTCGAGATCCGGCGGCGAGGCCTCGATGCCGAGCATCTGGACAATGTAGTCGCCAAGCCCGGTGTCTTCGAGGAACAACGGCACCTCGTAGATGGATCGCACGTCGGGGACGTTGATCACCGCGCGGCGCTCGACGTCACCGAACAGGCCGATCTTCTCCTTGAGGCTCTCACTGATCGGCTGCTCGCTGCGTGCCACGATCACATCCGGCTGGATGCCGATGCTGCGCAGAGTGTTGACGCTGTGCTGGGTGGGCTTGCTCTTGAACTCCTCGCTGGCAGCGACATACGGGACCAGGGTGAGGTGCACGTAACAGACGTTGCTGCGCCCGACGTCGTTCTTGAGCTGACGGATGGCCTCGAGGAAGGGCAGCGACTCGATGTCGCCGACCGTGCCGCCGACCTCGACGATGACCACGTCGGGCTCGGGCAGCTCGTTCTCCGCGACCCGCAGGATGCGCTGCTTGATCTCGTTGGTGATGTGTGGGATGACCTGGACGGTGCCGCCGAGGTAATCGCCGCGGCGCTCCTTGGCGATCACGCTCGAATAGATCTTGCCGGTGGTGACGTTGCTGGCCTTGCTGAGGGCGACGTCGACGAAGCGCTCGTAGTGACCGAGGTCGAGGTCGGTCTCGGCGCCGTCGTCGGTGACGAACACCTCGCCATGCTGGTACGGCGACATCGTCCCGGGGTCGACGTTGAGGTAGGGATCGAGCTTCTGCATGCCGACGTGCAGGCCGCGCGCCTTGAGGATGGTGCCGATCGAGGCGGCGGTGATTCCCTTGCCCAGAGAGGAGACCACTCCCCCGGTGACGAATACGAACTTGGCCATGGGGAGCCTCCCTAGAGGTTTTCGACAGTCTACCAGCCGCCCGCCTCCGGGGGTGAACCGATGTTCGGTGCCGGCCTCCTTTCAGCCAGTGCCGCGTGCCTCGAGGATCACGACCCGCGATTCGTCGGTGCCGCTGATCGCGCCGTTGAGGTTGAGCTTGGGCAGGGCCTGATAGGTGCCCTCGGCGAGCCCCATCTCCTTGGCGAAGTGATCGACGGGTTCGTAGTCGCCACTCCCCGGCGAGGCGGCGGAGCGGTACCGCACAGGCACCACGATCGCCGGCGAGATGGTGTTGACCAGCTTGGTGGCGGCGGCGGGGGCGAGCGCGTCGCCGCCCCCCACCGGTGCCACCAGCACGTCGACGTGGCCGAGGACGTCGATCTCCTCCTCGGTGAGCTGGCGGTCGAGCCGCCCCACGCTGACCACCCTGACGTCGTCGATCTCGACGCGCATCAGGGTGCGGCCGTCACCCGTGTCGACGCCGCGGATGGTCACCCCCCGTGCCTCGAACTCCCCCGCCCCGGCGATCTCCTGGCCGTGGCCCTCACGGTGGCGGAGCTTCTCCGGGTCGGTGCGGCCCTCGGTGCGCACGATCAGGTCTGGGCCGTTCCTGCCGAGCCCGGGCAGCTGGCCGTCCGGGGGATCGACGATGACCTGCGTGTCGCGGCCGCGAAGCCGCACGCAGGACAGGCCGAGGTAGGTGATCTCCATCTCGGAGCATGGTAGCGGCGGGCGGCGCGCGGTGGCGACGCAGCCGCCCGGGTCAGCCGCTCGCGACCGCGAAGGTGACCGTGCGGCTCGCGCCGGTCGGGCCGGTCACCTGGAGCGTCGCCCGGTCGCCGACCAGCAGCCCGAAGTCGCCTGGCTGAAACCCGCCGGCCGAGGTCACCGCGGTGCCGTTGACGGCCACGACCATGTCGCCGGGAGAGAGCAGTCCCGCCGCGGGACCGGTGGCGCTCACGCTGCGAATCAGGGCGCCCGGCGGGATGCCGAGCGCAGCCGCCGACGCCGGGTCGACGGGCGCGCTGGTCACCCCGAAGGTGGCCGCTGAGGCCGGGGAGCCACGCTGGGCTGCGGCCACCAGCGTGGCGGCGTCGTGACCGGACGCGGCGAGGACGCCGGGCGCGCCGGGGACATCGGTGACCACCCCGATCACGGATCCGGTGCCGTCGACCAGCGGCGCCCCCTCGGCGTCGGGCGCCGAGCTGGAGTCGACGGCGATGAGGTCGGCCAGAGTCACCGAACCGTCGCTGGCATCCACGCCGACCGCGGCCACCACCCCGCTCCGCGTGGTCAACGTGCCCAGCGCGGGATGGTATGCGGCCACGGCGAGGTCACCGATGCGCGGGCTCTGGGTGGCGATCTTCAGCGGCGTCATGCCCGTTGCCCCGGCCGCCCGCAGCACCACGATGCCGTCGCCGACGTCGCTGGCGGCGATGACCGCGTCGTACCCCTTGCCGTCGGCAGTGGCCACACGCAGCCGCGAAGCGCCGCGCACCGCCCGCGCCGAGGTCACGATCAGCCCGTCGCTGCTGACGGCGAAGCCCTCCGCGAGACCCGTGCCCGCACCGGAGGCGAGCTGCGGCGCGGTCACCACCTGCGTGCTGATCGTGACCAGCGAGGGTTGCACCGCAGTGGCGATGTCACCGACGGAGATGGTGCCGCCACCGGTCTTGGTCTCGGTGATCACCCGCTGCACCGGACCGAAATGCGTATAGACGCCCCAGGCGCCGAGCCCGCCGCCGATGACCCCGATGCAGGCGCTCAGCACCACCGCGGCCAGCAGCCGCGATCCCGACCCCGACGCCCGGGCCGCGTTCACTGCGTTCGCGCAGGCTCGCGCCGTGACAGGTAGCGATGGATGCCCGCAGCGTTGCTGTGCACGCCGTTGAGGACCTCGAACTTCTCGCGCACGGCGGGCGCGAGGTCGTCCGGCGGCTCGGCGAACGCGTCGGCAAGCGCGGCGGCGACGTCGTCGATGCCGGTCGCCTCGCTCTCGCACATGGTGTGCTCGGCGACCTGCACCCATTGGTTGAGCATGTCCTCGGCCTCGATGAGCGTCTCCAACGGCTGGGCGACGGGTCCGTAATGGGTGAGCACCACCCGGGTGGGACCCAGCTCGGCGAACCGTCGCAGGCTCCGCGTGGCCTGCTCCAGGTCGAAGTCGGGCGGCGGCGTCGCGGGCCGGAGGATGCCGAAGTCGGGGAGCTTGACTCCCACCGCATCGCCGACGAGCAGGGTGCCGGTCTGCTCGTCGAGCACCGCGTGGTGATGCTTGGCGTGGCCCGGCGAATCGACCATGGTGAGGAAGTGCCCGTCACCGAGGTCGACGCGGTGGCCGTCGGCCGCGGCCACCAGCCGGTCCGCGGCGACCGGCAGCATGCGCCCGTACAACCCGTCGAGCAGCGGGCCGTAGACGCGCGAGGCACTCTCGAGCAGCCGGCTCGGGTCGAGCAGATGGCGTGCGCCACGCTCATGGACGACCACGGTGGCGTTGGGGAAGGCGGCGGCGATGTCACCGACGCCGCCGGCGTGGTCGAGATGGATGTGCGTCACCACGATCCAGCGCAGGTCCTGCGCACCGAGGCCCGCCGCGGTCAGTGCCTCGCGCACCACGGCCACGCTGGTCTGCGACCCCGTCTCGACAAGCGCGGGCTGCGTGCCCTCGACAAGGAATCCAGCGGTCATCCGGTCCATGCCACCGAGCATGGTGTCGATCTGGTGAATGCCCGGTGCGATCAGGTCCACGCCAGCAGCCTATCCAAACAGCCCTCAGGCGGGCGCGCGCTAGGGGGTGGCGCTCGGCGAAGCCGATGCCGACGGCGATGCGGTTGGTTTGGGGTTCTGCTGCAGGAGAGTGCTGAGCTGGGAGGCGTCGGCCTTGACGATGTCCTCTTCCTTGCCGAAGGTTGTGAAGTCGCCCTTCTGGAGCGCCGCTTGCGCATTGGCCTGGTGGGTGAGGAGGTCGTTGAGCAGCTGCAGCTCCTGGCTGCTGAAGTTCGCCGTCGACGGCGGGGTCGTCGGGTTGGTCGGGTTGGTCGGGTTGGTCGGCGATGTCGGGGTGGTCGGCAGCCCGGGGATCGGCTCTGTGGTGTTGAGCAAGGTCTGCAGCGCCTGGGCGAAGGAAGGGCCCTGAGCCACGGTGTTCTGGGTGCCGACGATCACCTCGTGCAGCTGCGGGAAGGCGGTCCCGCCCGCCGAGCCGTTGGCCAGGACGTACAGCGGGCGGACGTAGAGGAACGAGTCGTTGTTGAAGGGCAGCACGATGACGTTGCCGAGGATGACCGACGAGCCGTGCTGGCTGAGCAGGCTGATCTCCGGGCTGATGATCGGGTCCGTGTTGATGTTGTTGTCGAACTGCAGCGGGCCGAGCACGTTGGCCGAGTTGTTGAGCGGCACGGCGACAAGCTTAGGATGATTGGTCGTGGTGTAGTCCGATTGCGCCGCCAACCACGCCGTCATGTTGTTGGCGCTGCCCGCCGTCGTGCTCGCCGGTGAGAACGACTGGAACAGGATGAAGGTGGGTTGTGAGTCGCCGGGGAGGGTGACCTCGACGTAGTACGGGGTGGTGTCCTGCTGCGTGCCGTTGAGCTGCTGCTGGGCGATGCGGTAGCGGTCGCTGCCGTTGAAGAACACCGAGGCATCGCTGACGTGGACGTTGGCGTACACATGCGACTGGGCGGTGAACAGGTCCTCCGGGTAGCGCAGGTGTGCCCGAAGCGACGAGCTCATGGCGCTGAGCGGCTGCAACAGACCGGGATAGATGGCATTCCACGCCGCGGTGATCGGCTCGTTGAGGTCGACCGCGTAGAGCGTCACCGCGCAGGTGCGAGCGTCGACAACCGCCTTGACCGCATTGCGCATGTACGACGATCCGTTCTGCACTGCCGATTCGGGGAAGCGGTCGGTCTGGACATACGCGTCGGCGATGTAGTCCAGGTGGCCGGTGGCGTCATCGACGACGACGTACGGGTCGCCGTCGACCTTCAGGAACGGGGCGATGCTGCTGATGCGATTCTTGATCTCGCGATGGACGAGCACCCTGCTGTTGTCGGTGAGCGAGTTGTTGAGGAAGAGATCGAGGCTGCCGAAGGAGTCGACTGACACGGCCAGCTTGTCGAAGACGTTGCCCACCGCGATGCCCTGCATCTCGCTGCCGGCGTGGAAGGTGGCATCGCCACCGCCCGCGGGGTAGTCGAACTCGCTCTGCTGCGTTCCCGTGACCACCGGCTGCGTGGTCGACAGGCCGCAGTAGATGCGCGGGTCCCCGGTCGCGCCGTTGAAGCTGAGGCCGGGCGGCGCGTCGGGCGCCACCTGCTTCATGGGTTGCTGGCCGACCAATATCTGCGGCTTGCCCTCGGCAGCGACGGCATTGACCGAGACGGCGGTGATGCCGTAGCCGTGCGTGTAGTTGAGCGCGCTGTTGACGAAGGACGCATTGGGAATGTCGCCCTCGGCGATCTCGCGCGGGCCGAGCATCACCTCGGTATCGCCGCTGCCCCCTGAGGACGGGTAGCGGTCGACGGTGATGGTCGGATAGGTCTGGTAGCTGCGACTACGGTCGATCTGGTTGAAGGTGTCCGGCAGCTGGGAGACGTCCTGGATGCGCACGTTGCGCAGGGTGCCGGGATCCGCGGCGAGGTCGGCGAGGGTGGGCGGACCGACCGTGCCGAAGGTGCGGACCTCGACATCGGACGGCATCAGCGCCCAGGCATAGCGGCTGGTGGCGAGGTAGTCATTGATCGAGGGTGTCTGCGCCACCTGCGCGTTGGGGTTGACCGACGCGCCCTGGTAGATGAGCGCAGGCACTCCCTGCACGACACCGGCGAGGACGAGCCACCCCACCAGCGTGCCACCGAAAATCGCGGCGCTGGACGTAGCCTTGCGCGCCCGTCGCACCAGGACGAGCGCGACCGTCAGGCCGGCCAGCGCCAGCGCCACCCACTGCAGGACGCCGAGAACCGGGCGGGTGACGTTGCGCTGGGTGGCGTCGAGGCCGACGAAGTTGTCGTGTTGCGACGTGGCCAGGTGATAGACACCGAAATGGGCTCCAAGGGCAGCCAGGACGAAGATCCCGGCAAGGCAGAAACCGGCGTGGGTGACCGCGGCGCTGAATCCCTGCTCGAAGCTGCGCCCCTCCGGCGGTTTGACCGGGAGATTCACCTCGGTGGGCGTGTTGGCCAGCGAGAACGATGCGGCAGCGAGGCCGATGGCGCCGAGCAGGCCGACGATCGCCACTGCCCAGAGCAGGGCCTGGATGTCGTCCAGCACGGGAAGGGTGAAGATGAAGAACGAGTAGTCCTGGTGGAAGACCGGGTCGGTGGCCCCAAAGGACTGCCCGTGCAACCACAGAAGCACGTCCTGCCATTGCCCGGCGAGGAAGGCGCCTCCGGCGATGCCGGCGATCACGGCGACGCCCATCCCCGCCCACAGCGCGATCCGGCCGCCGTACTTGTCGAGGTTGCGCGCCGCGCGGGTCCATCCAAAGACGCTCACACCCACGCCGCCGCCGGTGATCAGCGCACCCACCACGAACAGGATCAGCTGAGTGATGAACGGCGTCCAGAAGACGTTGGTGTGGTTCAGGCTCGCGTAGTAGAGGTAGCTGGCTCGAAGGCCAAGCAACCAGCGGCCGATGATGACCACAACGATGATCGCCACGATGACGATGCCGGCGATCCTGCGGCCACGGCGACCGGCGGGCGGGCCGCCTCCGGTCCTGACCACGCGCGGACCTCGTCGCCGCCGGAGAATCTCCTCCGGGTCGAAGCCGAATGCGCTCACCGGCGGTTCAACAGCAGCCGCACGTCAAACGGGTCGCGGCGGCGGCGGACCCGGCGGGTCACCTCCGGGCGCACCTGGATCATGTATGGCTCCTGCTGACGAAGCACCTCCTCGATGGCATCGGCGATCACCATTCCCTCGCGGATGGTCGGGACCCGCTCGCTGAGTGCTTCGGCCATGCCCGCTGTGACCAGGGTCATGTCGAGCTCGTGTGCCTGCTCGAGAATGGTGAGGCAGTCGTCGAGGCGGCGCAGCCGCACGCGCCGCTCCTCACCCCCGGTGTCCAACTGGACCATCTCACCCACGGTACTTCATGGGCGTTGATTCGGGAAGTCGGCATCACACTGCGGCGGCGGCTTTCTTGCGCCGCTGGTTGGGCGACCGCCGCGGGCGCGGGCTCAGGGCCGCGGACGAGAGCACCGGGTCGCGGCGGCGCAACAGCGGGCGTAGGTACTCGCCGGTGACGCTGCGCGGCTCGGCGGCGATCTCCTCAGGAGTCCCCAGGGCGAGCACCTCGCCGCCCCCGTCCCCGCCGTCGGGGCCGAGGTCGACCACCTGGTCAGCCGTCTTGATGACATCGAGGTTGTGCTCGATGACGATCACCGTGTTGCCCGCGTCGACCAGCCGGTGGAGCACGACCAGGAGCTTCTCGACGTCGGCGAAGTGCAGACCCGTGGTGGGCTCGTCGAGGATGTACACGGTGCTGCCTGTCCCGCGACGGCTCAACTCGGTGCTCAGCTTGACGCGCTGCGCCTCTCCGCCACTCAGCTGGGTCGCGGGCTGGCCGAGCCGGATGTAGCCGAGGCCGACGTCCTGGAGGGTGCGCAGCCTGCGCAGGATCTTCGGCTGGTTCTCGAACAACCCGGCAGCTTCGTCGACGGTCATGTCCAGCACGTCGGCGATGCTCCTGTCGCGGAACAGCACCTGCAGCGCCTCGCGGTTGTAGCGCCGGCCCTTGCAGACCTCGCAGGGCACGTAGATGTCGGGGAGGAAGTGCATCTCGATCTTGATCATGCCGTCGCCGGCGCACGCTTCGCAGCGTCCGCCCGCAACGTTGAAGGAGAAGCGTCCCGGCTTGTAACCGCGCACCCGCGCCTCGGGCAGCTTGGCATAGAGATCGCGGATGTCGGTGAACATGCCGACGTACGTCGCCGGGTTGCTGCGCGGGGTGCGCCCAATCGGGGACTGATCGACGTCGATGACCTTGTCCACGTTCTCGAGCCCGTCCACGCCGGCGTGACCCCCGGGCCGCTGCTTGGCTCGGTAGAGGTACTGGGCCAGCCGTCGGTAGAGGATGTCGTTGACAAGAGTGCTCTTGCCGCTGCCGCTGACGCCGGTGACGCAGATGAACGTGCCCATGGGAAAGGCGACGTCGATGTCTTTGAGGTTGTTCTCGCGCGCCCCGCGCACCACCAATTGCCTGCCGCTGCCGCGGCGGCGGATCAGAGGCAGCGGAACCGATCGCTGGCCATTGAGGAATTGCGCGGTGATGCTGTCCGGGATGGCCAGCACCTCGTCGATGGTCCCGGCAGCGACAACGTGGCCGCCGTGCTCGCCGGCGCCGGGACCGACGTCGACCACGTAGTCGGCCGCGCGAATGGTGTCCTCGTCGTGCTCGATGACGATGACCGTGTTGCCGATGTCGCGCAGGCTCTCCAGGGTTCGGATCAGCTTGTGGTTGTCGCGCTGGTGCAGGCCGATCGACGGTTCGTCGAGGATGTAGAGCACGCCCATCAGCCGGCTGCCGATCTGGGTGGCGAGGCGGATTCGCTGAGCCTCGCCACCGCTCAGGGTGGCCGCCCCACGATCGAGCGTCAGGTAGTCGAGCCCCACGTCGTGGAGGAACCCGAGCCGCTCACGGATCTCCTTGAGGACCTGGCGTGCAATCAGGGTCTCGCGCTCGCTGATCTGCAGGCGGTCGATGCGCCCCAGCGCTGCCAGGACGCTGTGACGGCACAGCTCCATGATGTTCATGCCATCGACGGTGACGGCCAGGTATTCGGGCTTGAGACGGCCGCCGTTGCATGCCGGGCACGGCGTCTGCATCATCAGCCGCTCGATCTCCTGCTTCACCCAGTCAGACTCGGTCTCGCGGTAGCGCCGCTCCAGGTTGTTGACGACTCCTTCGAACCCTGCGTCGTAGCTGCGCGCGTAGCCACTGTGGCTGACATAGCGGATGCGCACCGTCTCGTCCTTGGGCAGCCCATAGAGGATCAGCCGCTGAGCCTTGGGCGGCAGGTCCCGCCACGGCGCGTTCAGCGATACCTTGAACTTCTTGGCGACGGTCTCGAGGACGTCCATCAGCCAGGTCATCGAAGGGCCGCGGGTCCAGCCCGACAGCGCGCCCTCGTTGATGCTCAACGATGGATCGGGCACGACCGCATCGGGATCGACCTCCATGCGCATACCGAGCCCGGTGCACACCGTGCATGCCCCGTGCGGACTGTTGAACGAGAAGTTTCGCGGTGCCGGCTCCTCCATCGAGATGCCGCAGTACACGCAGGCGAAGTCCTTCGAGAACAGCATCTCCCCAAGTGGCAGGCCACCTGGGGACCCCGTGTCATCTGACGGCGGGGCGCTGCGCCCCCCTCGGCCGCCCGGCTCAGCCGGCTCGGCCTCACCCCCCCCTCGCGGCGACCCCGCCGCGGCTGATTCTGAGGCTGCAACTGGGATCAAGAGGATCAGGCCGCCGCTCAGCTTGGCGGCCTGCTCGAGCGAGTCGTGCAGGCGGCTGCGCAGGTCGGCGTTGACCACGACCCGGTCGACGACGATCTCGACATCGTGCTTGAACTTCTTGTCGAGCGAGATCTGCTCACTGAGGTCACGCAGCTCACCGTCGACTCGCGCACGGACGAAGCCGCTCCTCCTGGCCTCGGCGAAGACCTCGCGGTGCTCCCCCTTGCGCCCCTGAACCATCGGCGCCGTCACCATCAGCCTGGTGCCCTCGGGCAGGTCGAGCACCTGGTCGGTGATCTGTTCGATCGACTGCTTGCTGATCTCCCGTGCGCAGTTGGGACAGTGTGGATGGCCGATGCGCGCGTAGAGCAGGCGGAGATGGTCGTAGATCTCCGTGACCGTGCCGACGGTGGACCTGGGGTTCTTGCTGGTGCCCTTCTGGTCGATCGAGATGGCCGGGCTGAGGCCGTCGATGTGGTCGACATCCGGCTTCTCCATCTGGCCGAGGAACTGGCGCGCATAGGCGCTCAGCGACTCCACGTAGCGGCGCTGGCCCTCGGCGTAGATGGTGTCGAAGGCCAGACTCGACTTGCCACTGCCGGACAGCCCGGTGATGACGATCAGGCGATCCCGAGGGAGGGTGAGGTCGATGCCCTTGAGGTTGTGCTCGCGAGCTCCGCGGATGTCGATGGTGTCATGGGGCATTCACGGTCAAGGGTACCCGCACATGCGTTCCACTCGTCTGCGAGAAGCCGGCGGGGCCAGGCCTGCCAGAGCCAGGGTTGGAATCGGCCGGCAGCGGTCACAATCACGAGCAGGAGGTCTCCATGTTCAGCTTTCTCAGCCCCCACAAGACGCATGCCGTGTCCGCCGACCAGGCCCTGCCCGGCCGCGCCGAACCGATGGAGATCACCGCGGCGCACCGGGTCAACGGCCATTCGATGACGCCGCCGTACCCCGAGGGCCTGCGCACCGCAGTCTTCGGCATGGGCTGCTTCTGGGGTGCCGAACGGCTCTTCTGGCGGCTCGATGGGGTCTGGGTCACGGCGGTCGGATACGCCGGCGGCTTCACCCACAACCCCACGTATGAAGAGGTGTGTTCGGCGCGAACCGGCCACGCCGAGGTGGTGCTCGTGGTCTACGACCCAGCGCAGATCGCGTACGAGAAGCTGCTCAGCACCTTCTGGGAGGAGCACGACCCCACCCAGGGGATGCGCCAGGGCCACGACGTCGGCACCCAGTACCGCAGCCTGCTCGGCACCTTCGGTTCGGACCAGGCGGAGGCCGCGGCGCGGTCTGCCACAACGTACCAGCAACGCCTTGCGGCAGCGGACAGGGGCGAGATCAGCACCGAGATCGTCGAGTCGCCCGCCTTCTACTTCGCCGAGCCGTACCACCAGCAGTACCTGTACGCCAACCCCAACGGCTACTGCGGCCTCCAGGGCACGGGCGTGAGCTGCCCCATCGGCACGGGCGTGGGTCAATAAAAAAAGTCGTCGTGGACCCGCGCGGTCCACTGTCGCGCGATGCGTTCGCCCGCAAGATTCCAGACCGCCAGCGCCCGTGGCCTCACCGGCCAGTCCCACACCCCGGCGTACTCGGTGACCCTCTCGTTGAAGCCGCTCTTGAACCGGTGCAGGCCGGCGAAGGGATGATCGGCGGTTAGCTCTGCGGGCCGCGGCACCGCGACGAGGTCGTAGTCCTCGACACCACGCGCACGCAGCCATCGCATCACCTCCCATTGCAGGAGGTACGGCGCCATCAGCTGCGAGCTGTGACGCGTGGAACCGCCGTCCTTGTACCAACCCCGGCGGCCGAGATGGGCGACGAAGGCGCCGGCCAGCACCTCGCCGCCGTGCACCGCAAAGAACAGGCGTCCCTGGTCGCGCGATCCGAGGCGAGCCCAGCAGTCCGCGAAGTAGTCGGCGCGACGCACCGGGATGCCGTTGCGCGCGTTGGTCTGCACCAGCAACCGATAGAGGACGCGCGCGTGTTCGGGGTCGACCGCCGCATTCACGACGGTCACGCCGCGTCGTGCGGCGAGGCGGACGTTGTAGCGCGTCTTCGGCTTGAACGAAGCCAGCACAGCGTCCTCGTCAGGACGCAGGTCGACCACGATGGTGGCGCGGTTGCTCTGGATGTCACCCGCGGCCTTGACCAGGCCGGTCTCCCGCCAGCCACGCAGGTCGGCGCCGCCGAGGACCTCCGGCTCCACCTTGACCACGAATGCCCCGGGGGGCGGGCCCGTCCACGGCACCATGTCGACCAGGCTGGTGGCGTCGATGACCCCGGGACCCTTGGGCGCGTACCAGACGGTCCCGAGCCCGGCCACGCGGCGGCTCAGGAACAGCACCGCGACGCGGCCCGATGTCCCTTCGTGGACCATGTGATGGGGCTGCCATCCCCAGCAGGACTTCGCCTCCGCCCAGGCACGCGTCTGCAGGTAGTGACCGCCGTCAGGGTTGCCAACCACCATGTCGTCCCAGACGTTGAGCTCCGCCGCTGTTGCCGGCCTCAACGGCGCAGTGCCTGAGCGACTGTGAAGAGTCGCGCGCTCAGTGGGCGCACCGCCAGCTCCCAGGTGCCCCCCCGGGTCCGCAGCTCACCGCCGAAACCGCGCTTGAACTCGGTGATCCCGGCCCACTTGTGACCGGGTTGGCCGGGCGGGGCCACCCCCCAGAAATCGAACCAGCTCTTGCCGTTGCGGCGACCGTCGAGGATGGCGCGCCACACCAGGGGCGGGGCCGGCATCAGGGCACGGCGCTCCGTGTCGCTGGCCGCGAACGCGTAGTAACGGGTGTCCGTGAAGTCGAAGAGCAGGGCGCCGGCAATCCGCCGTCCATCGACGGCGGCGTAGTAGAGCGCTGCCTCGCCGGTGGGCATGAGCTCCCGCGCGATGGCGTGGTAGTAGCCGTCATCGTGCGAGTAGAACCCCGCGCGCGTCTCCGTCTGCCGCAGCAGCGCGATGAAGTCCGCGATGTCCGCGGGGTCCCGCACCTGCTCGATCGACAATCCGCGCTTCTCGGCGGTGTTGATGCGCGACCGGTGGCCGCTGTTGAGGCCACCACGAAGAGTGGCGTCGTCGACGTCGATGCGCAGGACCAGCGTGTGCTCGTGCTGGCGTGAGCGAACCCGCCGCGCTCTGAGCACCGCCAGCTGCGCTGCCGTGGCACCGTCGGGCTCCAGCCTGATGAATGCGCAGCCCAGCTCATCCGCACGGGAATGGGCAGTGCGCATCGCTTCGGGAAGGCGGGCCGGGTCGGCCAGCGTCGGTCCGAATGGCAGGTACAGGTAACGGAAGGGACCGACGCGGCGCACGATGCCCAGCCAGCACCAGCCGGCGCCATCAGCAAAGCTGACCTCGTTGTGCAGACGCACCTGCACGCGCGCCCACGCCGCACTCTGCAGGAAATGGCCGCCCAGGGCCGTGACCCGCTCATCCCAGCCGTCGGGGATCGGCACCTCAGTCACGGCCGAGCAAGCTAGCACAGCGCGACGCCAGGATTACTCAGCCGGTGGCGTGCCCGCCGCGGCGGCCTCGGCCTTCTCCACCTTCTCCTTGCGCTCGCGCTTCTCCTTGCTCTTGGGCATCAGGTTCATCCTCACCTCACCATCGGTGAGGTCGACGATGACCGTGTCACCAGGACCGTGCTTGAGGCGGAGCAACTCCTCGGACAGCGGGTCCTCGATGACTCGCTGGATGACGCGTCGCAGGGGGCGGGCGCCGTAGACCTTGTCGAACCCCTCCTCGACGATCTTGTCCTTGGCGGCGTCGGTGACGCTGAAGTTGAGCTCCTGGGCGGCGAGGTGCACCGCCACCCTGGCGAGCATCAGGTCAACGATGTTGCGCATCTGTGCCATGTCAAGGCGGTGGAACACCACCACGGCGTCGACACGGTTGAGGAACTCAGGGCGGAATGCCCGCTTCAGCTCCTCCATGATCTGGTCGCGCATCTTGCCGTGCTCCGACGTGGCGTTGCGCTCGTCGGGGATGGACGGCTGGAAGCCCATCGACATGTTGGCCTTGAGGTTGGAGATGCCGATGTTGCTGGTCATGATCACGATGCAGTTGGCGAAGTTCACCGCCTTGCCCTTGGCGTCGGACAGGCGGCCGTCCTCGAGGATCTGCAACAGCATGTTGAAGACTTCGGGATGCGCCTTCTCGATCTCGTCGAAGAGCACCACGCTGTACGGCCGGCGGCGCACCGCTTCGGTGAGCTGGCCACCGTCGTCGTAGCCGACATACCCGGGCGGCGAGCCGACCAGGCGCGCGGTCGAGTGGCGCTCCATGAACTCGCTCATGTCGAGGCGGATGATCGCGTCCTCGTTGTCGAAGAGGAAGGCCGCCAGCGAGCGTGCCAGCTCCGTCTTACCGACACCGGTGGGCCCGAGGAACATGAACGACCCGATCGGCCGCTTGGCATCCTTGAGACCGGCGCGGGCCCGGCGCACCGCCTGGGAGATGACCTTGACGGCGTCGTCCTGGCCGATCAGCCGCTTGTGGATCTCCTCCTCCATGCGCAGCAACCGCGAGGTCTCCTCTTCCACCAGCCGCGACACCGGCACGCCTGTCCACGAGCTGATGATCTCGGCGATGTGCTCCTCGTTGACCTCGGGCACGGTGGCACCGAGCTCGTCGCGCCACTGCATCTCGAGCGAGACGTACTTCTCCTTGAGCTTCTTCTCCTTGTCACGGAAGCTCGCCGCGGTCTCGTAGTCCTGCCCGGCAATCGCCTCCTCCTTCTGCGCCTGGAGCTCGCGGATCTCCTTCTGCATCTCCCGGAGGTTGTCGGGCGTTGTGGTGAGCTTCATGCGCACCCGTGCGCTCGCCTCGTCGATGAGGTCGATCGCCTTGTCAGGCAGGGACCGATCGGTGACGTAGCGCACGCTCAGCTCGGCCGCCGCCTTGAGGGCGTCGTCGGTGATCTGGACTCGGTGGTGCTTGTCGTACAGCGGCCTGATCCCGTGCAGGATCTCGATGGTCTCCTGCAGGCTGGGCTCGTCGACGAACACCGGCTGGAAGCGGCGTTCGAGCGCAGCGTCCTTCTCGATGTACTTGCGGTACTCGTTGAGGGTGGTCGCACCGATGCACTGGATCTCGCCGCGGGCGAGCGCAGGCTTGAGGATGTTGGCGGCATCGATGGCGCCCTCGGCAGCGCCGGCACCGACCAGGGTGTGCAGCTCGTCGATGAACAGCACCACCTCGCGCGACTGGCGGATCTCGTCGAGGATCTTCTTGAGGCGCTCCTCGAACTCGCCGCGATACTTGGTCCCGGCCACCAGGGCGCCCATGTCGAGGGTGAGAACACGCTTGCCCATCAACGATTCCGGAATGTTGCCGAGGATGATCGCCTGAGCCAGGCCCTCGGCGATCGCCGTCTTGCCGACCCCCGGCTCGCCGATCAGCGCCGGGTTGTTCTTGGTGCGCCGGCTGAGGATCTGCACGACGCGCTCGATCTCCATGGCGCGACCGATGACGGGGTCGAGCGCGTTCTTCAGCGCCAGCTCGGTGAGGTCGCGGCAGAACTGGTCGAGCAGCGGTGTCTTGCTGGGCTTCTTCTGCGCCTCCTTCGCCTCCTCCTCGAGCCCCGACTCGTGGAGCAGGCGGTCGATCTCGCCGCGGACCTTCTCGAGGTTGGCGCCGAGATCCTCGAGGACGTGGGCGGCGATGCCCTCACCCTCGATGAGCAGACCGAGAAGCAGATGCTCGGTGCCGACGTAGTTGTTACCCATTCGGCGCGCCTCCTCGAAGGAGATCTCGATCACCTTCTTGACGCGCGACGTCGGAATGATCTGCTGGATGATGATCCGCTCGTTGCGACCGAGAACTGACTCGATCGTCGAGCGCACCTTGTTGATCTCCACGCCCAGGTTGTTGAGAACCTTGGCGGCCAGCCCTTCTCCCTCGCGGAGCAGGCCGAGAAGAAGATGCTCGGTTCCGATGTACGAGTGATGCGACCGCTCGGCCTCCTCCTGCGCCAGGGTGAGGACCTTCTTCGCTCTCTCTGTGAACCGCTCAAAGGGGTACAAGTGCGTGCTGCCTCCGTGCCCGGGCCGGCCCCTCCTTCAGCGGGTGGGGGTCAGTGACGGGCGGCCTGTGATTCCCTCTGCATTATGCCCACCCCACTCCGAGTTCACGCGTTCCCGTGAGCAGGCGGTCACCAGAAGAATCCGCGGAGGTTACGCCTTCTCCGAATCCGGGGCGGCAGTGGGCGCCTCGTCTGCGTCGAGCGCGGACGCGATTGCGGCGCTGTCCTCACCGGCGGCCACGCCCTCGGTGGCGGCCTCGTCGACCACGACGTCGGCCGCACCCGTGCCCGCGGGCGCGGTGGCGTCGTCGTCCTCATCGTCAGGGAACTGATACGCAGGTGGTTCGTAGGTGCTGCCCGCGCTCTCGCCCTCGTCGGTCGGACCGCCGCCGTGGAGCTGGCGCAGTGACAGGCTGATGCGACGGCGCACCTTGTCGGCGCTGAGCACCATGACCTCGACCACCTCGCCCACCTTGAGGACGTCCTCGGTGCGCTCGACGTGGTCCCAGGACAGCTCGCTGATGTGCAGCAGGCCCTCGACACCGTCGGCGATCTGCAGGAACGCGCCGTACTTCTTGGTCTTGGTGACCTCACCGGTGACCGCCTTGCCGGCCGGGAAGCGATCCTCGATGGTGTCCCAGGGGTCGTCGCTCATCTGGCGGAGCGACAGGCTGATGCGCGACAGCTCGGGGTCGAGCTTGATCACCTTGACACGGACCTCGTCGCCGACGCTGAGCATGTCGCTGACATTGTTGATGCGATCCCACGAGAGCTCGCTGATGTGGATGAGCCCGTCGGCGCCACCGAGGTTGACGAAGGCACCATAGGAGGTGAGCCCGCTCACCTTGCCGGTGACCACGTCGCCGATCTGCAGCTTCTCGAAGAGCTCCTCGCGCTGGCGGGCGCGGTCCTCGTCCTGCGCCGCGCGCTGCGACACGATGAGGCGGTTGCGCTTGCGGTTGACCTCGAGGATCTTGACCGGGATCTTGGTACCGACCAGCTCCATCAGGTTGCCGCTGAACTGCCGGGCCACCTGGCTGCTGGGCAGGAAACCGCGCAGGCCCATGATGTTGACGATCAGGCCACCCTTGTTCTGCTCGCGCACCTCGGCGTCGAGGATCTCGCCCTCCGACTCCTTCTGTGCCACCGCCTGCCAGATGCCCTCGGCGCGGGCCTTGCGCAGCGAGAGGACGACGTTGCCGTCCTCGTTCTCGGGCTGGACCACGTAGACCTTGACGTCGTCGCCGGGGTTGAGGACCACCGGCGCCTCACCGCGCGCGCTCAGCTCGCGGTTGGAGATGACCCCCTCGGATTTGGCGCCGATGTCGACCAGCACCTCGTCGGGATCGACGCGCACCACGGTGCCGTCGACGATGTCGCCGTGGGCCAGCGCCCGGATGACGTGCTGCTCCTCGGCGAGGAGCTGCTCCATGGTGATCTCTTCGTCAGCAACCAGGGTCGTGGTCAAGTGTCTCCTTCGGTACACCCCAGCGGCACGGCGGCGGAGACACGACGGCGTCCGACGGGTCGCCGGGTCACCTACGGGTCGGCCATGCCGGTTGGGAACGCTGCGGCGGAGCCGCGGAACGATCGCATGGTGGCTCTGACGGGCGCGAGCGTCCGTGCCGGTGCGATCTCTCGAAAGTGTAGCGGACCCGAGGTTCCCAGTTGAGGATGCCCAGAGTTGCACCGGCAGAGGCCGGTCAGCCGCTTCCGCGCAGCCGAACCTTGTGCCTGAGCGGCCGCCCCATCGACTACAGTCCGTTGGCCATGGTTCGCGCTGCCGGCCATGACTGTGAAGCGCATTGGCACGCAAGGGGAGAGTCGATGCGCAGGTTGTTCTGTGTGGTCATGGCCTTGTGCGCGGCACTGGCCGTCGTCGCGCCCACCACCGCCGCGGCGGACGAGGGTGGCAACGGAGGCGACGAAGGCGGCCATTCCTGTCCGTCCAGCAAACCGGTGCAGCTGCGCCACGCCGGCACCACCATGTGCTTTCCCACCATCCAGTCGGCGGTGAACGCCGCCAACTCCGGCGATCAGGTCGTCGCCCAGCCGCACATCTACGATGAGAACGTCACCATCCCTGTCGGCAAGGACAACATCACGGTCAGGTCGCTGAAGGGTCCGGAGGACACCCGCATCGTCGGCAACCTGAATGGCAGCTCGACGGAGTCCGTGGTGGAGATCGATGCCAGCTCCGTCCGGCTGGGTGGTCCCAACGGCCGCACCGGCTTCACCATCGAGAATGGCGCCGCCGCGGCGAACCCTGCTTCCTTCGACCTCCACGGCGTGGGCATCGGTTTCGATGGCGGTATCACGACCGGCGTCCAGGTGACCGGCAACCACATCCAGAACATCGCCGGGCCGGAGCCGCTGCCGCTCACCGGGTTCGGCCGAGTGGACGGCGTGGCCGCCACCAATGCGACCCAGGCGGCGATCCGCTGGAACGAGGTCGGCCCCATCAGCGCCGCGCTCCCGGCCGGCAGCAGCAACGTGTTCGGCTACGGCGTCATCTTCTTCGGCAGCAACAGCCAGCCGGCGATCGGCTTCAATGCCATCCACGACATCAGCGTGACCGGCCCCTGCCCCGGGACCGGCGCCTTGGGCGTCGCCATCAACGACGCGACCAGCGGGGCCACCGTGTCGGGCAATGCGGTCTGGAACGTGCTCGCGGACTGTGCCGCCGCGGGCATCAGCTCCGGCGCGCCCGGCGTGCCACTGTCGATCACCGACAACGTGGTCGCCGATGTCAGCAGCAACGCCAGTCCCAGCCAGGCGGCCGGGATCGCGCTCAAGGGCTCAGGGGCCACCGTCACGGCGAGCGGCAACCTGCTGACCCATGACAACGCCGGTGTCGCCGTCCTGGCGCCACTGAGCTCGACAACCCACATCAATCACAACGACTTCAGCAGGAACCCGATCGGCGTCTACAACCAAGCCGACCCCAACCTCGACGCCACCCTTAACTACTGGGGTTGCTCAGACGGGCCGGGCGCGCCCGGCTGCGACACCGTCGTCGACGTGGCGCCCGGGCACACCACCTATATTCCCTTCCTCACCCAGTCCATCCGGCACCACGGTGAGAACGGCAGCCCCGGCGACGCCGGGTGATGGCCGCTCGTAGCGGGGGATGATCCGCAACTCACCAGGCATTTGAACCGGACGGCGGGCGTCTGCCACAGCGGCGGATCGTCCCGCCCGTTCCGGCGATGTCGGCGTTCTGTTGCCGCGCGGTGTCCGGCTGGCGACCGTTCGGAGGGGTGGTCCGTCGCGGCGGGATGCGACCCTGCGAACGCAATGCGAGTGACCATCACCTGTGAAGACTGCGGCGAACGCCACCGGCTCGAGCGCCACGTCACCGAGCCCGGCCCGATCTGGATCGTGTGCCACTCGTGCGAGCTGCCGCTCCAGGCAGTCCTCGACGGACCGGCGCCGGCCCCGAGCAAAACACACAGCATCTGGGCCGACATCGTCGACCTCGGCAGCGGCGTCCGCAACCCCGCGTAGCCAGTCCGGGTAGCGCTCCGGCGGCAGGCCGGTGGCGTTCTTGCTGATAGCATCGAGCGCTCCATGCACTCGACCCGCTCCCGGCGCGTCGCACTCGTCGTCGACACCGGCGCCGCGCTCCCAGAGCGGATCGACGGGGGACTTGCCGTGGTCCCGTACCACGTCACGGTCGGCGGCGTGACCCTTGACGACGGCGGCGACGAGGATCAGCTGTACGCACAGCTGCGCCACGGCGAGCGCGCCACCACCTCGACGCCGAGTCCCGGCGAATACCTCGCCGCCATCGAGAGCGTCGCCGACGGAGTGAAGTCGGTGGTCTGCCTGACGATTCCGGCGCGCTGGAGCGGTACGCACGGCAGCGCGCTGGTGGCTGCCGGTCTCTTCGCCGAGCGGCGCAGCACGCCGCCTGTCGAGGTCGTCGAAATCGCCACCGCCGCGGCAGGATATGGCCTGGTCGCGCGCCTCGCCGTGGCCCTCTCCGACAGCGGAGCAGCCGGCTACGCGCTGCTCGCTCGGGTGCGGCAGGCGAGCGCGGAGGTGCGCATGTTCGGCGCGCTGGCGACACTCGAGTTCGTGGCGCGCAGCGGACGCGTCCCAGCCCTGGTCGCGGGCGTGTCCGACGCTCTGCACGTCCGCCCCGTGTTCGAGATGCACAGCGGAGGCACAAGCCGCGTCGCCCTGGCCCGCACCGACAGCGGCGTGCTCCGCGCGCTCGAGAGGGTGGCGCGCGAACGCCTCACCTCTGGGGTCGACCACTGGATGATGCTGTTCCATGCCGATGCCGGCGAGGCGGCCGTGCAGCTCCGCGAGCGCCTCCTCGAGGTCTGCGCGGTGGCTCACCACGAGACCGTGGCGCTGGCGCCGGTGGTGGGCGTGCACATCGGACCGGGCGCGATCGGGTTCGCCGCGCTGCCCATCCAGACGGGCGATCCGCCGCCGAGCCCGACATGAACCAGCCGGACACCGCGGTGGAGGTCATCGTGGTGGCCGGCGCCTACCTGGTGGGATCTGTGCCTGTCGCGTGGCTGCTCGGGCGCTGGCGTGGCGGCCTCGACCTCCGCGCCGTCGGCTCGGGCAACCCCGGCACCAGCAACCTCTATCGCAACACCGGGATGAGGCTGGCCCTGGTCTCCGGGCCACTCCAGTTCGCCCAGGGGGTGGTCCCGGTGCTGGTGGCCCGCGGGGTGGGTGGTGAGGGCACCTTCCTCGACCTGGTGGCGGTGGCGGCCGTCGCCGGCAACGGCTGGCCGATCTGGCTACGCTTCAACGGACAGCGCGGGGTCGCCGTGGCCAGCGGTGCTGTGGCCGCCCTCAACCCCGCGCTCCTTGTGGTGCTGCTGGTGTTCTTTGCGGCGGGGGCCCTCACCCACGCCATCGCCGCCGCTGTGCTCGCGGGCTTCACGGTGCTGCCCGTCGCTGCCGCGTGGATCGGGGGCCGAGGCCTGGCCATCACCTGCGCCGCCCTCCTCGCCGCGGTGGTTCTTCGTCGCCTCGCGGGCCTGCGCACCGACCTGCGCCACGCCTCGCCGGACGGGGAGCGGCGCGTCCTGCTGCACCGGGTCTTCCTCGACAGGCGACCGGGCCAGGTGCTGGCTGGACGGCGGCCAGAGGATCGCCATCCTCGAGGCTGAGGATGGCGGCCACGCGCGGCGGACGCCCGGGCCTGCGCTGGCGATGCGCCCCATACACTGCCACGGTGGAATCACGGCCGGTGGAGGGGCGGATACCGGCGATGAGTGACCGCGGCGGGACCAGCGCCGGACGCCATGCCCTGCCTCCCCATCGCTCGCTCCGCCAGCGCGTCTTCAGCCGGCGGCGGATTCCCGTGGTGATCGCTCTGCTGGTGATCGGGTCGCTGATCGTGGCCAGCAACCCCGGCCAGGTCGGTGGCGCCATCCAGCACTTCCATCTCCGCGACATCCCGATCGTGGTCGGCCTGTCAGTGGGGTACTACGTTCTCCAGGGGCTGCGCTGGTGGACGCTCCTGCGGATCGTCGTGCGCAAGCCGCCGCCGCTCGGCGAGACGGTGCTGATGACCCTGACCGGACAGGCGACAGCATTGCTGCCGCTCGGGGAGTTGACCCGTGCCATCCTGCTCGCGCGGGCCACCGGCATCGCCGTGGGCTCGGCGGTGGCGGCGGTGACGGTGCAGGAGCTTCTCTCCTCGGGCCTGCTGATCGCAGCGGCCCTCCCGGGTTCGAGTCGCTATTACTTCGCGCGCGCAGGTGTCGCCCCCGCGCACGGCGGCACCGTCCTTGTGATCGTGCAGCTGACGGTGCGCCCCGTCATCAAGCGGGAGCGAGCGGGGGTGGCGCGCCTGCCGCTGCTGGGCAGGATGATGGGCTCGATCGATCAGCTGCAGGCCGACACGGTGGTGCTGTTCGAGAACTGGCGAACCTACGTCTGGCTCTGGATCAGCGGGGTGCAGGCGCTCATGGCCATCAGCCTCTTCTACTTCATCGTCGACGCCATCGCACCGGGA
>JANWHI010000069.1 GCA_025450495.1 Candidatus Dormiibacter sp.
CCGCCCGCAACGCCGCACGTGACGCAGCTACCGATCAGCGACACTGCTCAGCGGACTACAGCAACCGGCTGACACGGTGGGTCACGCGGCCAGGTAGCCGTGGTCGCGATACCAGCGGACCGACGCCTCCAGCGCTGCGTCCACGCTGCTCGGGGTCACCCCAAGCTCGTATCGAGCGCGGCCGGCGTCGACATACATGTGCTCGCGGGCCATGCGCACGCCCTCGAGCGGGACCACGGGCTGCGCCCCCGGTATGACGCGGCACCGGGCCTCGTCGACGATGGCGGCCATCAGCGCGGCGGCGTGGGGCATCCGGTGGCGCGGCGGACGCCGGCCTGAGACCGCACCCAGCCTCGCCCACAGCCCGTCGAAGGTGACGTTCTCGCCTCCCACGAGGTACCGGTGCCGCGGCTGTCCGCGCTCCAGGGCAGCCAGGTGGGCGCGCGCGACGTCGTCCACGGCCACGATGTTGAGCCCGCCCGCGAGGCTGGCGAGGACGCGCCCGCGCAGGAAGGTGAGCAGCGCGGCGCCCGTCGGCGTCGGCTTCCAATCCCGCGCGCCGACCGGGGCCGTGGGAAGCACCAGCACGGTGGGAATTCGCGCCGCCAGCGCAGCGCGTTCCGCGGCAATCTTGGAGTCGTGGTAGACGGAGTGGCCGTGCTCATCGGCGTGGTCATCCTCGGTCGCGGGCCGGCCGGCGACCGCCGCTCCCACGGTGGCTGAGCTCGACGTCACCACCGCGCGCTCGACACCCGCCAGCCGGGCCGCCTCCAGCACCCCGGCCGTCCCCGCGACGTTGGTGCGACGGATCCGTGAGCGCTCGGCCGGTGCGAACGAGTAGGCAGCCGCGGTATGGATGAGCGCGCGGCACCCGCGCATGGGATCGACGAGGTGGCCCGCCCGGGTCACGTCGCCGACCACCTCGGTGAGGCCGTCGCGCGCGGCCAGGCTGCCCGGTGCGCGGACCAGGGCACGCACCGGGTGACCGGCCGCGAGCAGCACGTCGAGGACATGCCCGCCGATGAAGCCGGGGGCCCCGGTGAGGAAGACCTCGTCGGTGCTCACCCCGACCGCTGTCCCACCAGCGTCTCCGACGCGGCCCTCAGCGTCTGGCGCAGTGACTTGGTGGTGGCGATCACCGCCGTGGGCTCGTAGCCGCAGTGGGCCATGCAGTTCTCGCAACGCGGGTCACGGCCGCGGCCGTACTGGGCCCACGCGGTGGTGTCGAGGAGGTCGCGGTACGTGCGCACGTAGCCGTCGTTCATCAGGTAGCAGGGTCGCTGCCAACCGAGGACCGAGTACGAGGGGATCGCCCAGGCCGTGCATGGGAAGTCGACGATGCCCTCGAGGAAGTCGAGGTACAGCGGCGAGTGGTTGAGCCGCCACTTCTTGCGCCGCCCATCGGCGAACGCGTCGCGGAAGATCGCGCGGGTGCGCTCGACGCCGAGGAAGTGCTCCTGGTCGGGAGCGCGCTCGTAGGCGTAGCCGGGGGAGATCTGCATGATGTCGACCTTGAGGTCGTCGTTGAGGTAGTCGAGCACGTTGCGGACGGTGCTGGCGTCGTCCTGGCCGAAGAAGGTCGTGTTGGTGCTCACCCGGAAGCCACGCCGCTTGGCCTCCTTGATCGCTGACACCGCCTTGTCGAACACCCCGTCACGGCAGACCGACTCGTCGTGCCGCTCGCGCAAACCGTCGATGTGCACCATCCACGAGAAATAAGGCGAAGGGGTGAACTTGTCGAGCTTCTTCTCCATGAGCAGAGCGTTGGTGCAGAGGAAGACGAACTTCTTGCGCTCCACCAGCGCGGCCACGATCTGGTCGATCTCCCGGTGCACCAGCGGCTCCCCGCCGGCGATGGAGACGACGGGCGCACCACACTCCTCGACGGCGTCGAGGCACTCCTGAACGCTGAGCCGTCGGGCCAAAATGTCGTCCGGTTGCTGGATCTTTCCGCATCCCGCGCAGGCGAGGTTGCACTGGTAGAGAGGCTCGAGCTCGAGCACCAGGGCGAATTTCTCCCGGCGGTGCAGCTTCTGGTTCATCACGTACGCGCCGATGCGGAGGTTCTGTCGAAGTGGCATGCCCATGCTTGTGCTCCTAGGCGTCGGTGCTGGCGTACGGGGCCAGCGCCATCAACGGGAAAACGTGTCGGTAGAGGTGGTAGTTGATGAAGAAATCGCCGGGGAAACCTGTGCCGGTGTGCTCGGGCTCGACCCAGGTGCTCTGCACCTGGCGATCGATGAGGTGACGCGCGCCGGCGTGCGCCGCGCTCGAGTGTGCGGCGCCCGCCGCCTGCAGCGCGAGCACGGCCCACGCAGTCTGAGACGCTGTGCTTGAGCCCACCCCGGCGAACGACTCGTCGCGGTACGACAGGCAGGTCTCGCCCCAGCCGCCGTCGCCGTTTTGGGCGCGCTCGACCCAGGCCACCGCGCGACCCACCCCGTTCTCATCGACGTGCAGCGGCGCCAGCGCGCTGAGGACACACCAGGTGCCGTAGAGGTGGTTGACGCCCCAGCGGCCGAACCATGAGCCCCCTGGCCGCTGGGCATCCCTGAGGTAGCGGATCCCCGGTGCGATGAGCTCGCTGCGGGCACGTACCCCGAGTGCGGTGAGCATCTCGACAGCGTGCGCGGTGACGTCCTCGGTCGGGGGATCGAGCATGGCGCCGAAGTCGGCAAAGGGTAGTGAGTACACCAGCTCGCGCACGTTGTCGCGGTCGAAGGCCGCCCATGCGCCGTTGTTCGAGCGCATGGCCACCACCCATCGGCGCGCGCGTTCGATGCTGGCGCGCACCTCAGGTGTCTGCTCGGCTTCGAGCAGGGCGAGCACCACCACGGCGGTGTCGTCGACGTCAGGGTAGATGTCGTTGTCGAACTCGAACGCCCACCCGCCGCTCTCCACACCAGGCGGGCAGCGCACCTGCCAGTCCCCGCCACCGACGATCTGCTCGCCGACCAGCCAATCCACCGCACGGCGCACCGGCGCCGCCTCAGCCGGCATCCCGGCGCGGCGGAGCGCCAACACCGCAAGGGCCGTGTCCCAACCCGGCGACATGCAGGCCTGCAGCTGCCACCCGCCGTCGTCGTCGATGGCAAACCTGTTCAGCCCCTCGAGCCCGCGACGCATCACCGGGTGGTCGAGCGACATGCCCTCGAGGTGCAGCGCGATGAGCGAGTACACCCAGGGAGGCTGGATGCCGCCCCAGCTGCCGTCAGCCTCCTGGCGGTCGCGGATCCAGCCGACCAGGCGGCGCCGGGACGCATCGCGCCCGGGGTGAACGCGGAGGCGCTCGTACTGCTTTTGGAGCCGGTCGGCCCACGCGAACGGGCCGCTTGCCTCCACCCGGCGCAGCCGCCACTCCGTCCCCGCCAGCACCAACTCCGACAGGCTGAACGGCAGCGGTCGTCGCGGCCGGCGCGAGATGACGATGAGCAGGGGGGCGATGGTCCCCCGCGCCCAGCACGCGTAGTCGTAGAGGTTGAGGGGCACCGACGGGGGCAGCCACACGAGCTCCGGCGGCATGCTCGGCACGCCCTCCCAGGGATAGGCGCCGAACAGAGCCAACCAGACCTTGGTGAACACACGCGCGTGCGCCACCCCGCCCTGCTCGAGGATGACCCGCAGCGCGGCGCGCATCTCGGCTCGCGTGGTGTCCACGCCGAGGACGCGCAGCGCGACGTACGCCTCGATCGTCGTGCTGAGGTCGGCCGGCGCCTCGTGGTACAGCCCCCACGAGCCGTCCTCCCGCTGGCAGTCGAGCAGGTGACGGATGGCGCCGTCGCGGATCTCGTCGTGCGGCAGCCCGAGGAAGGCCAGCAGCAGCACATGCTCGGCGGTCATGGTGACGTTCGTCTCCAGCGCGCCGGACCACCATCCCCGCGTGTCCTGCAACTCGAGCAGGTGATCCGTCGCGGCGCTGACCGCAGCGGGCGCGCCGGGGACGACACTCGTGTCGAGCACTCGCGCCAGGGTGTCAGCCACGAACCACCTCCAGGGGCCGGGGGGCGGGCACTTCTCGCGCCAGCAGCGTGTCGGCAGCAGCGCGGCCGCTGCGCACCGCCGATTCCATGGTCGCCGGCCAGCCGGTGTCGGTCCACGCCCCGGCGATGACGACGTTCTCGCGGGATGTGGTGCTGCCGGGCCGGCGCAGCCCCGGGCTGGGGACGAACGTGGCGTCGGGGTCGCGCGTCGCCGCGCCGCGCAGCAGCCGCGTTCCGCGCAGGCGGGGCCACGCCGCCACCAGCTCCGAGTGGCACAGCTCGACCAGGTCGGCTTCCGGCCGGCCGACGAGCGCGTCCGCCGCGCTGAGGCTGCAGCAGAGGTACCCGGGTCGCTTCTCGAAGACCCACTGCACCGGCGACCCGATGATCGCCGCGAATCCCAGCGACGCCGCGTCCTCGAACCACAGATGCACGTCGACGATCGCCCGGGAGTGGAAGTCCTCGAGCCCGGCGACTCCAAAGGCCGCAGCGTCGCCGAGGATGGTGTGCAGGCGGGCCGGCGGCACGGCGAGCACGACAGCGTCGCCGGTGATCTCCTCGCCATCGCTGCAGCGCACCCCCCGGACCGTCCCATCGTCGTCGAGGAGCGACACGACACCGGTGCGCGGACGGACCGTCGTGGCGCGGGCTGCGGCGGCCTCGGCGATCCGTGCCAGCGGCACCCGCGACCAGCCGATGCGCGCCGCCGCGGGGTCACCGCCGAACGCCGTCCGCACGACGAACAGCGCGTCGGCCGCGCTCACCTCGTCAAGCGTCGCGTTGACGGCCGGGACCACGAACAACTCCCAGAAGCCCTCGACAGCGGCGCGTCCCTGGCCATGACGCGCCAGCCAGCCGGCGAAGGACTCGGTGGTTGCGGGAGTTTCCGACGCGCTCCGCAGCGCGCGCGCCACCTGGACCTTGGCGGCGAGGCCGAGTGGACGGTACGCGGCAAACGACGGAAGCAGGCTGAGGGAGGCCGGCAAGCCCCGCGTCGCGAAAAGCCGGCTGGCGCGCCGTCTGCGGCGCAGCACGGTCACCTCGAAGCGGGGCTGGTTCCAGAGCACGTCGGTCATCCCGAGCGAGCCGACGAAGTCGAGGTATTCAGTGCAACA
>JANWHI010000070.1 GCA_025450495.1 Candidatus Dormiibacter sp.
ATGCTCGTGGCCAGCCAGATGACCGCGACCCAGGCGGCGGCAGCCAGCAGGAAGACGGCTGAGGCGTCCGGGGTGACGCGGACCCACGACGGCCGTTGAGCGGGGGCGCCTACCCCTGCCATGCGAAGGGTGCCGAGAACGCGCTGCGACCCTCGTTGTGGAATTCCATGCCGAAGGCGCTGATGCGCGAGCTGACCGGCTTCGCGATGGTCAGGGTGGTGTTCGAGGGATGAAAGACCCCAACCAGTCGGGTCGGGGTATCTCCGCCGAGGCCCGGAGGCACGAAGTCCTCGATGTCGATGTGGACCTGGTCACCGATGCGCACCGAATGCCGCAGTCCCTGGTCGCTGTACGCCATGGCGGCACGCTCCACCCCGAGCACCTTGCCGACGAGCGGTGCGAGGCCGGCCATCGGCCCGCCCTTCTGACCCGAGAAGACCCCGGACAGCCGGTCAGCCTGTTCCTCAGAGGCCTTGGCATCGACGATCAGGCCGAGGTTCCAGTTGCCGTCGGTCATCTGGCGTGGTGTGTCCGCCACGACGGCAACCGTGAGGCCGCCGACGTCAGCGCCTTCGATCTCGCCCGTCGCGACGTGATACACGAGGACGAGCTGGCAGCGCTCCTGATTGGCCGGAGACACCAGGCTGGTCACGCTGCATGGGCAGACCCAGTCGCAGTTGCAGTTCTCAAAGTAGGTGCCTTCAAGCTTCCATGCCATGGCAGGTCCCCCATAAGCTGTATCCAGGCGATCGTTACGATAGCGCGGCGGCTCGCGAGGCGCCAGGCACCACCTCGGGGGCCACGAACATATGTGCCTCGGGACGCGACAATGGCGAGTGAGTGGCCGGCCCTCCCGTATGACGAGTGGCGTGCGACGCGAGACACGCTGCACATGTACACACAGGTGATCGGCAAGCTGCGTCTGGCGCTCAGCCCGTTCGAACCGGAGTGGGCCCACGTGGCGCTCTATGTGACCGCACGCGGGCTGACCACATCGCCGATGCCCGTCGGCCTGCGTTCGTTCGACGCTGAGCTCGACCTCATCGACCATGTGTTGGTGCTTCGCAGCAACGGTGGCGGCATCGAGCGCCGTCCGCTGGGAGGGGCCGTCGCCGATTTCTATGACGACGTGATGCGCGCACTGCAACGCCTGGACCTGAACGTGGCGATCTCCGTTCTGCCGTCGGAGGTTGCCAATCCCATCCCGTTTCCCGATGACCGCACCCATGCCACCTACGATGCCGGGCACGCATCGCGCTTTCATCGCGTGCTCTCGCTGATCGACCTCGTCGCCAAAGAGCACCACGCCGGCTTTCGTGGCCGCACCACGCCAGTGCAGTTCTTTTGGGGGGCGTTCGACCTTGCGCTCTTTCGATTCTCGGGCAAGCCGGCAGAACCACCGCCCGGTGCCAGGACCATCGAGCGCTTTGGGGGCGATGCCGAGCAGATCTGCGCGGGGTGGTGGCCGGGCAACGACCTGTTCCAGTACCCGGCGTTCTACGCGTACGCGTATCCGCCCACACCACGACTTGACGAGGTCCCGGTCCAACCCCAAGCAGCCGCCTGGAACACCAGCGCGGGCGAGTTCTTTCTGCCGTACGACGCAATCCGCTCGGAGGCAGATCCCCGGCAGGCGATCCTCGATTTCTTCAGGAGCACGTACCAAGGCGCGGCCAGATTGCGGGGATGGGACCCGGAGCTCACGCAGATCAACACGCCGCACTCGTACGGGTCGATCGCATGACTTGACAGCTATGTGGCTACCACCATGCGCTGAGCTCGCACCCGGAGAAGTCCGGCACCGCCGGCCAGCATGAAGATCGTGGCGATGGCGAAGAGCACCTTGTAGCCGCCGGTCCCCGTGCGTGCGTTGACCACGTCGATCAGCGGGCCGAGCAGCAACGGTGCGGCGGCCTGCGCACCGGCGGTGGCGACGTTGGAGAAGCCGAGGAACTTGCCCGATCGCCCTGGCGGCGCGAGGTCGCACATGTACGCCCAGTCGACCGAGACCAACATGCCGAACGCGAGACCGATGAAAACGGCATCGAGCACCACCGCCGTCAGCGTTCCCGCGGCATAGAAGAGCATCGTCCCGATGGCCCCCGACGCCATGGCGGCGATGAGAATTGGACGGCGTCCGGTCCGCTCCGAGAGGCGAACCGCCGGGTACGTGGCCGCGAGCCCGAAGATGATCACCACGGCGAACAGGATGCCCGTCGCGGTCTGTGAGCCTCCCAGGTCGATGCCGAAGACGCGGTAGTCGTGGAAGCTGTCGCGCAGGTAGTTGGCTGCGAAGCGCTGGATGCATGCCAGCCCGGTGAGCCCGAGGAAGCGGCTCAACACCACCCAGCAGAAGTCGGGATAACGGCGGAACTCCGCCAGGTACTCACCGATAGCGCCGAGAGCATGGCGCCGGCTCCGGACCGAGGGGAGGTCGGTCAGCGCTGGAAGGGGCGGCTCCCGAACACCCACGACCGAGATGAGCGCCGTCACCCCCACCACGGCCGCGATTGGGATCATGGCTGTGCGCGGTGCGAGCAAACCGCCGACGAGAACACCCACCACCTGTCCGCTCAGCGTGGCGACGCCCAACCAACCCGAGGCAGCGCCGCGCTGATGCCCGCCGACCACGTCAGGCATCAACCCCTGGTATCCGCCTTGACCGACATTCATCGAGAACTGAAGGACGCAGTACGCGCCGACCACCCACCAGAAGCTGTTCGCGCCGATCATCAGCACCAGGCTCACCACACCGCCGAATGCCCCGACGATGATCAGTGGGCGCCGCCGACCCCAACGCGTGCGCAGCCGGTCAGACCACGCGCCGGCCGCCGGCTGCACCACGATCGCGAGCACGAGGCCGATGCCCTCGAGGACCGCCAGCGCCGTGTTCTTCTCTGCGGCCGCGACGAGGGCGGGGTTGCCGGGGCCAGGATGCTCGGGCAGCAGGATGAAGGGCAGCACGACCGCCAGGAACGAGCCCCACAGGAAGGAGATGCCAAACCAGAAAGCTGAGAGGCTCAACTGCTGGCGCATTCGCAGCTTCGCGTCGACGGTAGTCATGGCAAGTCTTTGCATGGCGCGGTCGCCCGCCAACTATCGCCGCGCAGCCGGCGGAAATCTAGTCGGACGGCGCCGGGGCGGGCTGATAGGTGTTGACGACGACGCCGGTGGGGAAGCTGACGGTGTCGACGAGCGTGAGGGTGCGCCTGGGGGCCCGGTCGAAGAGCCTCTTGGTGCCATTACCAAGAACGAATGGGTGGATCATCAGGCGGTATTCGTCGATCAGGTCGTGGCCGGTGAGAAGGTCGATCAGCTGGCCGCTGCCACTGATGAGGAGGTCGCCACCATCCTCCTGCTTGAGCGCGCGGACCGCGTCGGCGACGTCACCCTTGATGATGGTGGCGTTCCACGTTGCGCTGTCCAGGGTGCGCGACGCCACGTGCTTGGGCATGCTGTTCATCTTCGCGCCGAACTGGCCGGCCTCGGCCTCCATCGTTGGCCAGGCGGCAGCGAAGCCCTCGTAGGTGAGGCGACCGAGCAGCAGCGCATCGCTGCCCTCCAACTCTCGCGCCTTGAAATTGGAGGCCTCCTCGGACCAGAACGGGAAGGACCACTGGCCGGGCTCGTCGATGAAGCCGTCGAGGGTGACGTACGTGCTGGCGACTACCTTTCTCGGCATCTGTTTGCTCCTTGACCGCATCGTGAGAAGAGGGGACCGTACAGCGCTCGTCCCATGCCCTTCCTGACGACGCCGGGCGCCAGAACTCATCGGTGCCGCTCCGATGAATTAGCGCGGCTGTGGTGGTCTTAACAGGCAACCGTGAACATGCAGCGCACGCTCAGCTTTGCTGTCCGGGGCCCGATCGAACGTCCTGACCTCACCGGTCTCTGCGAGCGCGTCTGCGGCCTCCTCGAGGCAAGCAGGGCATCCGTTGCACTGTGCGACGTCTGCGACATCGCGTCCGATGCGGTGACCGTCGATGCGCTCGCTCGCCTCCAGCTCGCCGCCCAAAGGCACGGTTGTCAGGTCAGGCTGCAGGGAGCGTCCGACGAGCTCCGCGACCTGGTCGCCTTCATGGGACTGCAGGACGTCCTGCTGCTGGCTGAGGGCTGACGCGGGCCGCCTACGAGTCGAGGCGCGGCGGCAGACCGAAGAACGGGAACAGCAACTCGGTGTCCAGGAAGAAGGTGAACTCGGCGATGCCGCCTTCGTTGAACTCGAGGACCTGCAAGGCCCATGGATCGAAGCCACTGCCCGATGCGCTCGGCTTGTACTGGCCGAACGCCACGGTGCCGTTCGTCGTCGAGGTCGGAACCAGCCGTGAGCCGCGACAGCCGGCGCCGGGGCCGAACCACCAGGTGAGGATGTCATCGCGACCGGAAAGCCACATGTCGTAGGGCGGCATCGACTGCCGTGCGTCAGTCTGGATCAGCGATGTGAGCGCGTCGAGGTCGTAGCGCTCGAAGGCCTCAACGTAGCGCGCAAGAAGCCGGCGCTGCGCCTCGTCTGTCGGGGGGGTGGTGTCGTCGGCGGTGAGACCGCTCGTCTCCAGCGTCGCGCGCGCCCGCTGCAGTGCGCTGTTCACCGAGGCGACGGTGGTGTCGAGGAGCTGCGCCACCTCGCTGGCCTGCCAGCGCAGCACTTCGCACAGGATCAGGACGGCGCGCTGGCGTGGTGGCAGATGCTGCAGCGCCGCAATGAACGCCAGCCTGATGGTCTCGCGGGCCACGGCCACGTCGGCCGGATCCGCGTCGGCGGCGAGCGCGCTGTCAGGGATTGGATGGATCCAGGTGACCTCAGGGCGCGTGTTCAGGTTGGCTTCGATGGGCTCCTGCGCGGGACCGAAGTCCATGGGCAGCGCGCGACGCTCACGCCCCTTGAGCATGTCGATGCACACGTTGGTCGCGATCCGGTAGAGCCAGGAGCGGAACGCGGCACGGCCTTGGAAATGGTCGAAGCCCCGCCAGGCGCGCAGCAACGTTTCCTGGACCGCGTCTTCGGCTTCGAAGGGGGAACCGAGCATGCGGTAGCAGTAGCCGGTCAGGGGCTTGCGCTGCTGCTCGAGCTGGCGCTCGAGATCGCTCGGTGCGACGGCGAGGGAGGCCTCTTGCACGAGGGTCATCGTACGACAGTCCCCATCTGGTCGATCTCCTCATCTCCGTCGCGGTGGCGACCTGCATGTATCGACTGCCGTGGGCGCCAGGACTCATCGGTGGGAACGGGAGATCCCGCCGACCGCGCGATCAGCTCGACGGCGCGACCAGCGCAGGCGCCTCGATCACAGGATCTTTGGGTGCCGCGAGGCCGGTGACGGTGAGGATCTCGTCCTCGTTCAAGGTGTCGTGTTCGAGCAGGGCGTGGACGAGGGCGTCGAGCTTCGCCCGGTTGGCGGTGAGCAGGTCGATCGCCTGTGCCAGGCATTCGTCGGAGATGCGCTTGACCTCCCCGTCGATCAGCGCCGCGGTCTCGTCGCTATAGGGGCGTGAGATCGCGAAAGGGGCCGCCGCACCATCACCCTCCTCCGCGTAGTTGAGCGCGCCGACCCTTGGGCTCATGCCCCAGCGCACGACCATCTGCCGCGCCAGCGCTGTCACCTGGCGCAGGTCATTCTCCGCGCCGGTGGTCACCAGGTTGTAGATGAGCCTTTCCGCGGCGCGGCCACCGAGGGCGCCGGTGATGCGGCCGCGGAGATAGTCCTCCCCGTAGTTGAAGCGATCGTCGACGGGTGTCTGGACGGTGACCCCGAGTGCCTGCCCGCGCGGGATGATCGAGACGCGGCGCACCGGGTCGGCGCCGGGGAGCAGGAGGCCCAGCAGCGCGTGTCCCGATTCGTGGTATGCGATTCGCTCGCGGTCCCGCGGCGTGAGCGTCAGCTTGCGCTCCGATCCAAGCTCGATCTTCTCCAAGGCCGTTGAGAAATCAGCCATGGACACCTCGTTGCCATCGTGGCGCGCGGCGGCCAGGGCTGCCTCATTGGCGAGGTTGCGCAGGTCGGCGCCAACCATCCCGGCCGTGAGCGATGCGATCAGGTCGAGATCGACGTCGCGGGCCAGAGGCATGTTGCGCGTGTGGATGCGCAGGATCGCGGCGCGGCCCCGGCGATCGGGAGGCTGCACCACCACCCGACGGTCGAACCGCCCGGGGCGCAGCAGCGCCGGGTCGAGCACGTCGGCGCGGTTGGTGGCCGCGAGGACGATCACCCCTTCGCGGGGGTCGAACCCATCCATCTCTGTGAGGATCTGGTTGAGCGTCTGCTCCTGCTCGTCGTTGCTGCCCACGCGCAGCGCGGCCGACCGGGAGCGGCCGACGGCGTCGAGCTCGTCGATGAAGATGATCGCGGGTGCCGCGGCGCGTCCCTTGTTGAAGAGGTCGCGCACCCGAGCGGCGCCGACTCCAACGATGGCCTCGATGAACTCGGAGGCGGAGATCGAGAAGAACGGCACCTTCGCCTCACCGGCGACCGCGCGTGCCAGCAGCGTCTTGCCCGTCCCTGGAGCGCCGATCAGCAGAACGCCCTTGGGCACCGTGCCGCCGAGCCGCTGATAACGCTGCGGCTCCTTGAGAAAGTCGACCACCTCCATGAGCTCGGTCTTCACCTCGTCGATGCCGGCGACGTCGGCAAAGGTGGTGCTGGGGCGCTCCGCGTCGTAGAGCCGCGCGCCGCTCTGCCCGAAACGGCCGAGAAGTCCCCCGGCCCCGCCGCCCATCGCGGCGGCGCTTCGCCGCATCAGGTAGAAGAAGCCGAACACCAGCAGCAGTGTCGGGCCAAAGCCGAGCAGCAGCGATTCCCACAACGGGGTGGCTGGGTTCGGGTTTTGCGCAAGGATGGTGACGTGGTGTGTGTTGAGCAGCGTCTCGAGGTTGTCGTTGGCAAACGATGGCCGCTGCGTGGAGAAGCTCGTGGCCGTGTCGGTGCCCGACGCAGCGGTCACTGCCTTCTTGGTAACGCCAGTGATCGAATCGGCGGTGGCGTTGATGCTGACGACGTTGTCCGCGGACACCTGCTCGACGAAGACGTTGTACGCGATGGTCACCGACTTCGGCTGACCCGAGCCCAGGAGCACGCTCGAGATGACGTAGTTGATCACCAGCAGGACGACCAGGGTCAGCCAGAAGCGGCGCGACCGCATCGAGTTGAGGCCCGGCTGACCCGGCTGACCCGGCTGCCGCGGAGGAGGAGCACCCCAGGGGCGACCTGGCGGAGACGGTGGTGCGCCGCGGGGATCGGTCGCCACCGACCAAGAGTAGCCGGTCGCGTGGCCGTGTCTTCGGCCGCCCCTCAAGCGCGACGGTAGGCGCGCACCGCCAGCGGCGCGAAGACGATCAGGATCCCGGCGAGCCACCCCAGCGCCTCCCAGAGCCCGGGAAAGAGCGGGAGCTGCGGACCGCCGAGGGCCAACGAGCGCATCGCGTTGATGACCAGGGTCACCGGCTGGTTGTTGGCGAACGCCTGCATCCAGCCGGGCATGGTCGCGATCGGGACGAAAGCAGAGCTGACGAACGTGAGCGGAAACAGCCAGATCAGGCCGAAGGCCTGCACTGACTCCTCGTCCCTGATGGCCAGGCCGATGAACGCCGACACGCAGCAGATGCTGATCCCGAACAGCTCCGCGAGCAGGACCATGGCGATCGCACCAGCCACCCCGTTCTGGAATCGGAAACCCACCGCGTACCCGACGGCAACGATGACCAGGATGGTGACCATCATGCGGATGCCATCGGCGATCAGCCTGCCGGCCAGCACTGCGGACCGAGCCATGGGCAGCGACCGCAAGCGGTCGATCACACCCTGCTTGGACTCCTGCGCCAGGGCGATCGCCGTGGCGAAGGTGGCGAAGGCCGCCGTCTGGCCGATGATCCCCGGCATCAGGAAGTTGACGTAGCCACCCTGGTTGGAGACCTGGATGGCGCCACCGAACACGTAGCGGAACAGCAGCACGAAGATCACCGGTTGGATGACGGTGAAGACGATGTATGCGGGCACGCGCAGCCAGACCAGCAGGTTGCGCCTGGTCATCACCAGCGAATCGCTCACCGCCCAGCGGGCCAGCTGGGCGACGCTTGGGCTCGATTGCTCGGCTGTGGCAGTGGTCATCTCAATCAGTCCCCCACCTTTGGAGCGCTGGATTTGCGCCCGCGGCCTCGAGCAATGCCATCCTCGCTCTCGGTGGCGTGGCCGGTGACCGCGAGGAACACGTCGTCGAGCGAAGGGCGGTGCAGGGCCAGCCCGTCGGTCTCGACGTGCGCGGCATCGAGTCGCCGCACCGCTTCGACCAGCGCCTGCGAGCCCCGCCCACCGACCTGCAGCGCGACCCGCCGCGACTCTGGATCGACCCGCGGCTCGCTGTCGGTCAGCCCCGCCACGGCGGCGACGGCCACGTCGACCAACGCTCTGTCGACGACGGTGAACTCCAGCACGTCGCCGCCGACGCGGTCCTTGAGCTGGTCGGAGGTGCCCTCCGCGATCACCTGTCCGCGTTCGAAGACGATGATGTTGTCGGCCAGCTCGTCGGCCTCGTCGAGGTACTGGGTGGTGAGCAGGATCGTCTTGCCCTGGGCGGCGAGCCGCCGGATCACGTCCCACATGCCGAGCCGGCCGTGCGGATCAAGTCCCGTCGTTGGCTCGTCGAGAAACAGCACGGCCGGGTCGCCCATCAGGCTGGCGGCCAGGTCGAGCCGGCGCTTCATACCTCCCGAATAGTGCTTGGCCGGGCGGTCGGCGGCATCGACCAGCTCGAAGCGTTTCAGCAGCTCGGTGGTGCGACCGCCCACTGCCTTGCGATCGAGGTGGTGGAGCCGTCCCATGATGTCCAGGTTCTCCCGGCCGCTGAGCTCGACCTGGATGGCGGTCGCCTGGCCGGCCAGGGCGATCACGCGCCGGACGGCCGCCGCGTCCCGCACCACGTCGTGGCCCTCGATGAACGCGCTGCCGGAATCCGGCGGCAGCAGCGTGGTCAAGATGCGCACCGCCGTGGTCTTGCCCGCGCCATTGGGGCCGAGCACGCCGAGCACTGAGCCGCGCGGCACCACGAAGTCGATGCCGCGCAGCGCGTCGACCTTGCCGAAGGACTTGTGCAGTCCCTGAACTCGGATCGCGTACTCGCCGTCTGCCGTCGTGGTGCTCATGCGCGGGCCATCGTGCCAGCAAGCCCTCTGGCGTCCGCGCCTCCGCCCACGGGGGAGCTCTCCATCAACCTAATTCGGCTGAAGCACGGATAGCACGTTGCCCGCGGGGTCGGTGAACCAGGCGATCAACGGACCTCCGGCCCGGTGGATGCCCTTCTCATCCTGCTCGAAACCGTCGTACCTCTCGAACTGAACGCCCCGGCTGGTCAGCTCCGCGACCGCCTTGTCGATGTCGTCGACGGGGAAGTTGAGGATCGTGTAGGTCGCCGGCATGTGGTTCGGCTTTGGGTAGACAATCACGTCGCGGTCGTCGGCGAGGTGCAGCGTCAACAGACCGTTCGCTTCCGATGTTTTCAAGCCGAGCGTCTCGCCGTAGAACTCACGCGCCCTGGGCACGTCATTCACGGAGAAACTGCTGAAGGCCTTGGTGTCGGCGAACATATGTGTCCCTCCTTGTCAAGTCATGCGGATCTGGGGCGGAGTGGATCCGATTCCAGGGTCGCAACCCTCCATCGCGAGCACACCCTCTCTGACGATGCACGGCCCCCGGACTCATCGGTCCGATGATTCACTCCCAGCGCTGCGGCGATCTCGCGGTTGGTGTACCCGTGGACGTTCGATCGCATGGAACCGACGTCACCTCAGCTGACCGGGTCGAGCGGGCCTCGCTGGCCATCCTGCTGCTCGCAGCGCCCCCCAGTGCCTTTCCCACCTCTGTATCATTTCATGATAGGAAGGGCATCAGGAGGTTCGGGATGGGGCGACGAAACGCGCTCATGGTGGCTGCGCTCATTGGTCTGTCGATACCCGCCGCCCTGCCTGTGTCTGCGGCACGGCAGGTTGCGGTGGTGCGCGGAGCCCACTACGGCTCACGCATCTTCCCCGACAACGCATTCAGCGTCGCCGACAGCAACCAGAAAACTGGTCGCCGGGTCAACCTCCGTGTTGGTGTCGACTACCCGGCCGTCAACGGCGTGGTCCAGCCCGGTTGCACCAGCGCGGACTACTCGATCTGCGATGGCTTTGCTGAGCTGAACAAGCTCGACGGCTTCGATCTGCAACCACGCGTCACGGTGCCATTCACCGGTGCCGTCAACCTGGCGTCGGTGAACGACCGCGACATCTTCATCAGCGACGACGCCGGCACCTTCGTCAGCGGCCTGCGCCAGCTCACATTCGACCCCGGTACCAACACGCTGGCCGGCATCAGTGACCGTTTCCTTCGTGAGGGCACGTCGTATCGAATCCATATCACCGGCGGCATCCTTGACGGTGCGGGGAATCCCGTCAACGCCTGCCACGGCGCGTGCGTGGTGCGGTTCACCACCCGGACGGCCAGTGGTGAGCTGGTCCGCATCCGTCAGTCGATGGACCTTCCGCTCGCCGACCCGAGCAATGCCTACGTTCTCGCGGGCTTCCCGCGCGCCACCACGTCGACGGCCGGCCGCAAGCTGAGCTTCACCCAGGCCGGCAGCAACGACGTCTTCCTCGCTGCCAGCGTCGCGCCGTCGGTGGCCAACCCGCTCAACGGCATTGAACGAACCGACCAGGTGAAGGCGGACCCCCGTGCCCCCGGCGCCTTCCAATCAAGCGCCGTGCCCAACCTGATCGCACCGGGATCGGCCGGTTACTACGCGTTCGGCAGCTTCCTGTCACCGCGCTATCAGTACGCGTCGGCGTCAGCTCATCAGGACAACCCCTACGGCACCGGCGACGGTCGCACCGACGGCGAGATCCCACCCGTGTCCACCACCCAGACGCCCAAGCCCTTCGCCGCCGATCGGCTCGGCGCCATCGTGGTGACGCCCAACCCGGAAGTGTTCGCGCCACCCTGGCCGGCGGCGATCTATGGACCGGGATTCACCCGCAGCAAGTACGACCTGTTGGTCACTGCCGATTACAACGCCTCCGAAGGCATCGTGACGCTGGCGACGGACCCTTCTGGCCACGGGTTCGGCCCACTGAGCACAACGACGGTGACCAGCAACAACCAGCCCACCACGTTCCTCAGCTATGGACGCGGTCGCGACCTCGACGGCGACGGCCTCATCGGCAGCGGCCTCAACGATGGGGTTGGGCCGACTGGTCACTTCCACCCCGGCGGCAGCGAGTTGCCCTCGCGCAAGCCGCTGGATGGACTCGAGTCGGGACTCGTGCAGACCACGGTCGACAACATGGCGCTCGGCCGCGCGCTGACGGCCGGCCTCGACATACCCGGGGTGGGCAGCAACCTCGTCAACACCTCGCGGATCATGTATTACGGGCTCAGCTTCGGCGGGATCTACGGGACCATGTTGATGGGCACCGACCCGCTCTTCCACCAGGGTCTGCTCAACGTGGCCGGTGGTCCGGTCGTCGACATCGCGCGGCTGTCCAGCTTCCGCGGTGACCTGGCCGCGCAGCTGGGCCGCTCGCGGCCGAGCTACCTCAACGGCGGTCCGGGCAACAACGGCTTCACCGAGGACCTGCCGCTGCGCAACGATCCATCGGTGGTCATCACTCATCCCGGAGCAGCCGCTCTGCAGGAGCTGTTCGGCAACTCCAACTGGTACGACCGCACCGGCAGCCCCGAGACATTTGCGCCGCGCATCCGTCTGCGACCCGATACCACGTGGGCGTCGAATCCCAAGAACGTTGCATTTCAGACCGCGTACGGCGACGGCACGACCACGGATCCGACCGCGGCCACGCTGTACCGCGCCGGGGAGCTGTTCGACCGCGTCGTCTTCTACCGCAACGACAAGACGCCGACCTATGCGTCAGATCCGCACGGCTGGCTGGCCGATCCCACCCTGGCCGGGCGAACGTCGGGAGAGCAGCAGCTCGCCGCCTTCCTGCTGACCGGGCAGCTGATCAACACCAATCCCGCCTGGCTCGAGGTGCCGATCGCCAACCCCAACAACCTCGAATGCCTCCACTACCCCGATCCGCAGACGGGCCAGCCTCAGACGCGCCAGCCCTACCCGGCGAGCGGCGACTGTCCGCCGCCCGCCTCGGGCTGAACCGCGAGCCTACCTAGGCCGTTCCGACGGCCACCTTGGGCAGTTCAGCCAGCGCCGAATCGAGCCGGGCCTGGGGAAGCTCCACGTCCTCCAGCGTGCCGGCGAAATAGGCGTCGTAGGCGCCGAGGTCGAAGTGACCGTGGCCGGACAGGTTGAACAGGATGACCCGCGAATCCCCGGCCTCCCGCGCGGCCGCGGCCTCCTCGGCGACTGCGCGCAGTGCGTGCGAGGGCTCGGGTGCGGGCAGGATGCCCTCGGCGCGGGCAAAACGCACCGCTTCAGCGAAGCACTCGTTCTGCATGTAGGCGCGGGCCTCGATGTCGCCGTGCTTGACGAGCAGGCACAGCGACGGCGCGTCACCGTGGTAGCGAAGCCCGCCGGCGTGAATCGTGTCGGGGATGAAGTTGTGGCCCAGCGTGTACATCGGCACCACCGGGCCCATGCCCGCGGTGTCGCCGAAATCGTACGCGTAGATTCCCCGCGTCAACGTTGGACACGCGGCCGGCTCCGCGGCGATGAAACGAGTCTTGGTCGTGCCCGCCAGCCGGTCGGCGAGAAACGGGTAGGCGAGGCCGGCGAAGTTGGAGCCCCCGCCCACACAGCCGATGACGACGTCGGGATACGCATCCGCCATCTCCATCTGCCTCTTGGCCTCGAGGCCGACCACGGTCTGATGGAGAAGCACGTGGTTGACCACGGATCCCAGCGAGTAGTGGCTGTCGTCCCGCGTCGCGGCGTCCTCGACGGCCTCGGAGATGGCGATCCCCAGGCTGCCCGGCGATTCCGGCTCCTGCGCGAGGACGCTGCGGCCGAACTCAGTGCGGTCGGTCGGGGACGGCAGCACCGTTGCGCCCCAGGTCTCCATCAGGGCTCTCCGGTACGGCTTCTGCTGGAACGACACCTTGACCATGTACACCATCACCTCGAGGCCGAACAGGCCGCCGGCGAACGCCAGGGCCGATCCCCATTGCCCGGCGCCGGTCTCGGTGGTGAGGCGCTTGATCCCCTCTTCGGCGTTGTAGTAGGCCTGAGGCACCGCGGTGTTGGGCTTGTGCGAGCCGGCCGGCGAGGTCCCCTCGTACTTGAAGAAGATGCGAGCCGGCGTGTCGAGCGCCTTCTCGAGCCGCTTGGCGCGGTATAGCGGCGTGGGCCTCCACATCTTGTAGATGTCGCGGACCCGGTCGGGGATCTCGATCCACCGCTCCGTCGACACCTCCTGGCCGATGATGGCCATGGGGAAGATGGGGGTGAGATCCGGGGGCGTCAGCGGCTCGAGCGTGCGCGGGCTCAGGAACGGCCCAAGCGGTTCAGGCACGTCGGCGAGGATGTTGTACCAGCGCTCCGGAAGCTCGTCTTCGCTCAGCAGGAACTTGGTGGGCATCCCTGGTCCTCCGTGTCGCCGATCTCGCCGCTGAAGCGGAGCATACGCGTGGCCGCGGGGGCTCAGCGAGGTGCCATGCTCGGCGGGTGCCCTATCACGTGTCCGCGGACGAGTTCGAGCGCATCGCCGACGCCGCGCTCGAAAGCATCCCGGCGCCACTGCGCGCTCGCATGGATGCCGACAACCTCATCATCACGGTGCAGCCGGCGGCCACCGACTATGACCGCGACAACGACATCGACGAGCACGTCCTCGGCTTCTACGAAGGCGGCGAGGACTCGGTGTTCAGCGCGTACTCGTACCCCAAGCGAATCGTCCTGCTCCAGGGCCACATCGAGCATTGGTGCGACACGCAGGCGGAGCTGGTGGACCAGGTGCAGGACACTGTTCTGCACGAGGTCGCGCACTACTTCGGCATGGACCACGACGACATCGGCGAGACCCGGCTGCGACACTGACCCTGAGCGCGCGCTTCAGGATTGCCCAAGTTGGCCGATTGACGCTACAGTGCCGCCCACGTCGGAGGTTGTTCCTAGGGCGGGGGGGCCATTGCCATCGGCGAGCTGGCCCGCCACATTCCCGCCGCCGGCAGCGTCGCGACCTACACCGCGCGGGGGCTTCACCCGGCGGTCGGTTTCCTGGTCGGCTGGGGATACCTGTTCATCGAGCTCCTGGTGCCTCCGCTGCTGTTCCTTCAGCTGGGCTTCACGGTCGCCGCCACGCTGAACTCGCAATGGCCGTCCATATCTCCCGACCTGTGGTGGCCCTGGGTCATCCTCGGTTCTCTCATCGTGCTCTTCGCCGGTTACCGCGGGATCAGGTTCTCGGCGAGGTTGGGGACTGTGCTGGGGACCTTCGAGATACTGGTCTTCGTGGTCCTCGCGTTCCTGTTCATCATCAATGCCGGGTCGCACAACGACCTCAGCGTGTTCGGCACCTCACACACTCCCGACGCGTACAAGGGGATCACCGGCGTCATCGCCGGGTCGATCTACACCGTCCTCGCCTTCGCAGGTTTCGAGGCGGCCGCGCCGCTCGCTGAGGAGACGGTCAACCCCAAGCGCAACATCCGCCTCGCGGTGGTCGGAGCCACCATCGGCATCGGCGTCATCTACATCTTCACCACGTACGCGGTGGACATCGCCTTCGGTCCCGGCAATTTCACCAACTTCGCGACGAACGCAGGACCTGCCTCGTGGCAGGGCCTGGCCAAGGCCTCGTACGGCATCTTCTGGGTCTTCGTCTTCTTCGCGGTGGTGAACTCGACCATCGCCAACGCCAACGCCGGTTCCAACGTCTCCACCCGGATGGCATTTGCGCTCGGGCGCATCCGCCTGCTGCCTCACTTCCTCGCCACTCTCCATCCCCGCTACCGTTCGCCGTATGTGGCAGTCCTCATCCAGTGGGTTGTCGGCCTGGCGGCACCGCTCATCCTGGGGTTCGTCTACGGGCCGACCACCGCGTTCATCTTCGACGCGACGATCATCGTGCTGATCATCGTCGGGGTGTATATCCTGTGCGATCTGGCTTGCATCGGGTACTACCTCCGCCAGCGGCGTGAGGACTTCAACCCGTTGCTCCACGTGGTCGTGCCGATCCTCGGCGTCGCCGCGTTCGTGCCGGCGTTCTTCGCCGCCGCCGGTCTCCAGGTGTTCAGCTTCATCGCGCCGCTGACGTACCCCGCCTCAATCTCCGGCATCGTCGTGGGCGTGTGGCTGGTGATCGGTGTGCTCGTGCTTCTGTACTCGGCGACTCGACACCCCGCCCGGCTTGCCGAGATGTCGCGAGTGCACCTCGAGGCCGACCCGGTCGCCATCGAAGAGCCCGTGCGCGTGTGACCGATCCGCGCATCATCGCCTTCCAGCCTGAGGCGAGCCAGTTCGCGTGGACTTTCGGCGGGGCGGCACCGGTGATGCGGGTGCAGCCCGGCGCCGTCCTCGAGCTCTGGACGGAGGACTGCTTCGCCGGCCGGGTCCGTTCGCGCAACGACCTCGTCTCGGTGGTGTGTGACTTTCCCTTCCTCAACCCGCAGACGGGTCCGTTCTACATCGAGGGCGCGCAGCCGGGAGACACTCTTGCGGTCCACTTCATCTCGATCGAGCCCAGCCGCGACTGGGCGGCGTCGACGACGGTGCCGCTTTTCGGTGCGCTCACCAGCACCCATCTGACCGCCACCTTGCAGCAGGCTCTGCCGGAGATCGTCTGGATATGGCAGCTCGACCGCGCCGCCCGGCTTTGTCACTTCGAGGCCGGCGAGAGCGATTTCACCGTCGACCTGCCGATGATGCCCATGCATGGAACGGTGGGAGTCGCTCCCGCCAACCTCGAGGTCAGGTCGGCGCTCGTTCCTGACGCCTATGGCGGCAACATGGACACTCCGGAGATGCAGGCCGGGGTCACCTGCTTTCTCGGCGTCAATGTCGAGGGGGCGCTGTTCTCGATCGGCGACGGCCACGCCCGCCAGGGCGAGGGCGAGACCTGCGGCGTGGCCATCGAGTGCGCCATGGACACCGTGGTCGCAATCGACCTCGTCAAGGGCTGTCACACTCCCTGGCCGCGCCTGGAGTCGGACACGCACATCATGTCGACCGGGTCAGCGCGACCGCTGGAGGATGCGTTCCGCATCGCCCAGACCGACCTCATCAACTGGCTGGTATCCGATCACCAGCTTGCGGTCATGGATGCCTACCAGCTGGTCAGCCAGGCGGTCGAGTCACCGCTGGCCAACGTCTGCGACATCAACTACACCTCGCTGGCCAAGATCCGCAAGGAATGGCTGCCACCGCGCCACGGCCCTCTCGCCGAGGTGCACCAGCGGCTGCGCGAGGTCGGCACGGGCTACCTGGCCGGGAGGTGATCCGTCGCGTCGCGGAGCACCTCGTCGAGGATTGCCACAGCCGACGCGAGCTGCTCCTGCTTGATCACCAGCGGCGGCTGGAGGCGCAGAACGTTGCCGAAGAACCCGCCGATGCCGATGATGAGACCGCGCTCGCGGCAGGCGGTTCGCACCCGGGTGGCGAGCGCTGCCGCGGGAGCCATCGTCTGCAGGTTGTCGACCAGCTCGACGCCAACCATCAGGCCCTTGCCGCGCACCTCGCCGATCGTCGGATGGCGTGTGGCCAGCTCCTCGAGCCTGCTGAGCAACCACTCGCCCAGGCGTGCGCTGTTCTCGCAGAGCCCTTCGTCTTCGATGACCCGCAGCGTGGCCAGTGCCGCGGCGCACGCCACCGGGTTGCCGCCGAACGTCGAGAGGTGCTCGCCGGGCTGAAACGAATCGGCGATCTCCGGCCGGGCGATGAACCCGCCGAGTGGGAATCCGCTGGCGATTCCCTTGGCCATGGTCATGATGTCGGGCTCCACCCCGAAGTGCTCAATCCCGAACATCCGGCCGGTACGACCGAATCCCGTCTGCACCTCATCGATGATCATCAGGATTCCGTGGCGGTCGAGGATCTCCTTGGCGCGAGCAAAGTATTCCGGGTGCGGCACCACCATGCCCGCCTCACCGAGCACAGGCTCGGCGATGAAGGCCGCCACGTTGCCCGACGTCTGGTAGTTGATGACGTCCTCGAGGGCGTCAGCGCAACGCAGGCTGCACAGTCCGTCGCAGATGCGACAGCGCGTCGGGTGCGGGGCCGGCGCGAAGGCGACGCCACCGAGGTAGGGGCCGCCGTGCTGCTTGCGCTTGCGGTTGCCGGTGACTGCCAGGGTCGCGTTGGTGCGGCCGTGGAAACCGGTCTCCAGGGCGATGAACTCGCTCCTCCCGGTGAAGGCCCGCGCCAGGCGCAGAGCGCCCTCGACCGCCTCGGCACCGCTGTTGGAGAAGAACGTCTTCTCCAGTCGGCCCGGGGTCACCTCGGCAAGGCGGGCTGCCAATTCCCCGACCACGGGCACCTGGTAGAGGTAGGTGCCGCAGTGGATGAACCGCTCCATCTGCTCGTGCGCCGCCTCGACGACGCGGGGGTGGGAGTGCCCGGTGCTGACCACCGCGATTCCCGCGAAGCAGTCGAGATAGCACCGTCCGTCGACGTCCCACAACTCGGCCCCGCTGCCGCGGGCGACGGTGATCGGCTCCACGCCGGCCACAGCGCTGAGGTTGACGTAGCGCAGGAAGTTCACGTCCGAGGTGGTTGTGATCGCCGTCATCGGGCAGGGACGATACGCCGGTCGCCGCCGTCCCTGCGGGAATTTCTCCGATACTGCGGGGGTGACAGGTGACGCGGACCCTCCGGAGAACACGGCATCGCCACCTGTCACGGTGGCGGTGCTCAAGGAGGCCGACCCCTCGGAGCGGCGCGTGGCCCTCGTCCCCGGCGATGTCGCGCGCCTGAGCGCAGCCGGGCTGCGCGTCGTGGTCGAGGAGACGGCCGGCGTCGCTGCCTGGTTCCCCGACGCCGACTACGCCAAGGCGGGTGCAGCGGTGGTCTCGCGGGCCGACCTGCTTGCTGACGCTGACGTGATCCTCATGGTTGGCACGGTTCCGCCGGACGTGGTCGCGGCAGCGCACCAGGGACAGACCATGGTGGGGACTCTCCAGCCTCTCCTGGCCCCACAGCTCGCCGCGGAATTGGCCCAGCTCGGCGTCACCGCGGTGAGCATGGACAGCCTGCCGCGCACCCTCAGCCGCGCGCAGTCGATGGACTCGCTGACCTCGCAGGCCAGCATCGCGGGCTACAAGGCCGCGTTGATCGCGGCCAACGAGTTCGGCCGCTACGTGCCCATGCTCATGACCGCGGCGGGAACCACGCCGCCGGCGTCAGTTCTCGTGCTTGGCGTGGGCGTGGCCGGGCTGCAGGCGATCGGCACAGCGCGACGTCTCGGCGCGGTGGTCAGCGCCTATGACGTCCGCCCGGAGACGCGTGAGCAGGTGCTCTCGCTCGGCGCGCGGTTCGTCGATATGCGGTCGGTCGCAACGGCTGCCGGCGAGGGTGGCTACGCGCGTGCTCTCAGTGCCGAGGAGCAGCTGGCGCTCCAGACCGAGCTGGACGGCCACATCGCCGCCCACGACATCGTGATCACCACCGCCCAGGTCCCGGGTCATCGCCCGCCGCGGCTGGTCAGCGCCGCGGCTGTCGCCCGGATGCGTCCCGGCTCGGTGATCGTGGACATGGCGGCGAGCGCGCTCGGTGGCAACGTCGAGCTGTCGCAGCCAGGGCGCACAACGGTCACCGCCAACGGCGTCACCATCGTCGCTCCCGTCAACCTGCCGGCGACGATGGCCACCGGGGCGTCGATGGCGTACTCACACAACATCGTGCGACTGCTGCTCAGCATGGTGAAGGCCGGTCGGGTGGCCATCGAGCTCGAGGATGAGATCCAGTCTGCGGTGGTGATCACCCATGGGGGCCGGGTCGTCCAGGCGGCGGTCAGCGCGCTGCTCGCGACCCCGTCCGAGCCGGTGGCGACGCAGCGATGAGCGCCACGTTGCTCGCCAATCTCACCGTCTTCTTCCTGAGCCTGCTGGTGGGCTTCGAGGTGATCAGCAAGGTGCCATCGATGCTGCACACGCCGCTGATGTCTGCGGCCAACTCGATCCACGGCATCGTCATCGTTGGCGCGATGTTGATCGCTGCGCAGGCGCACAGCCCGGCAGCGTACGCACTCGCCTTCGTGGCGGCCGTGTTCGGCTCCATGAACGTCATCGGCGGCTACGTGGTGACGGATCGCATGCTGCAGATGTTCCGCAAGCGCCCCGTTGTCGTCACCGCGCCGGATGGCGACGAGAAGGCGGACGGCTCATGAGCACCTTCGACACCGCGGTGCGCCTCGTCTACCTGGTGGTCGCCGGCGCGCTGGTGCTCGGCCTGCACCTGATGAACTCGCCAGCCACTGCCAAGAGTGGCGACCGGCTCTCGGCGATGGGGATGATCGCGGCGGTGATCACCACCCTGGTTGTGATCGTCCACGACGGCTCCATCGACGCCACCGGGTGGGCCGTGCTGGCCGCGGGCGCGCTGGTCGGAGCAGCGATCGGCTTCCGTTTTGCCCGAACCGTCGCGATGACGGCGATCCCGCAACTGGTCAGTCTCTTCAACGCCGTTGGTGGCGGCGCTGCCGCCGTGGTCGGCATCGCCGAGTTCATCCGCGTCAGCGGCAGCGCAAACACAGCGCCGGTGCACGTCCTCATCGCCACCGTCTTCGACGTCTTCATCGGCGGCATCACCTTCAGCGGCTCGCTGATCGCCGCCGGCAAGCTGCAGGGCACGATCTCGGGGCAGCCACTGGTCTTCGCCGGTGCCCGCGTGGTCACCTCCGCTCTTGCACTGGCCGTCGTCGCCGGCTTGGTGCTGCTGCTCACGGGCACCGGCGGCCTTCCCCTGCTGCTGGTGATCGTCGCCGCGTCCCTTGTGCTTGGCCTCACCATGGTTCTCCCCATCGGCGGTGCCGACATGCCGGTGGTGATCTCACTGCTCAACGCCTTCACAGGTACCGCGGTGGCCATGGCGGGTTTCGTGATCGACAACACCCTGCTGATCATCGCGGGGGCTCTTGTCGGAGCCTCAGGGGGCATCCTCACCAAGCTCATGGCCGATGCCATGAACCGGTCGATCGTACGCATCGTCGCCGGCGGTTTCGGCACCGGCGACGCCCAGGCGGCTGCCGCGGGCGGACTCGCGGCCTCGGTGCGTGAGATCTCGGCCGAGGATGCCGCCATTCAACTGGCATACGCCAGCAAGGTGGTCGTCGTGCCCGGTTACGGCCTGGCCGCCGCCCAGGCGCAGCATGAGGTTCGCGATCTCACCAAGCTTCTCGAGGAACGCGGCGTCGACGTCAGCTACGCGATCCACCCCGTCGCCGGACGCATGCCCGGCCACATGAACGTCCTCCTCGCTGAGGCGTCGGTCCCCTACGAGCAGCTCACGGAGATGGACGAGATCAACTCCGACTTCCCGAGGGCGGACGTGGCGCTGGTTATCGGTGCCAACGACGTCGTCAACCCCGCGGCCAGGCGCGCCGGCAACGCCATCTCGGGCATGCCGATCCTCGACGTCGACAAGGCCAAGAGCGTGATCGTGATCAAACGCTCGATGGGTCATGGCTATGCCGGCATGGACAACGAGCTGTACTCGGACCCCAAGACGGGCATGTTCTTCGCCGACGCCAAGGCTGGCCTCGCCGCGCTCACTGCAGCGGTCAAGGAACTGCTCGGACAGGCGGCTTAAGTCGAGGGGAAAACAGGTTCCCCCCTCGCGCACTCCCCAATGGGCGGTGTCAGCTCCGGCGACATGAAGTCGCCTGCACTGACGGGGGAACAGGCTCCCCCCTTGTCAGCGCGCTCCGAAACTGGCCAGCGCCTCGGACCCCGGGCAGAGCTGCGAGAAGGGGATGTCGCGCAGCGGCTGGCTGACGGTTCCGTGCATCTCATGGAGATCGGCAGACGACTCGTCGATGTAGAGCAGACCGGTGACGACATCACCGGCGGCGCGGGCCTGACGGAGATGCTCGGCCACCGCCTCGCGATCCGTCGGGTCGTAGTCACTGGGGACCGATCGAACGCGCAGGACGCTGCCGTCGTGCATGGTCACGCTGACCACTCCCTCGGGCGGGATCGAGGCCACGATCTCAGGCTGGCGCGGTACGAAGTCTGCCTCCGTCGCGGTGGCGTCGTGCCGGCGCGTGAACAGGTAGCTCTTGGTAGATCCCTCGTGGTCATTGAAGGTCACACAGGGGGAGATGACGTCGATGATGGCCAGGCCACGGTGGGCGGCAGCGGCCTTGATGATCGGCACCAGCTGTTGCTTGTCACCGGAGAACCCGCGGGCGAGGAACGTGGCACCAAGGCTCAGCCCGAGGCCCATCGGGTCGATCGGCGGCATGTTGTTGGGGTCGCCACGCTTGGTCGTCGAGCCGATGTCGGCGGACGGCGAGAACTGGCCCTTGGTCAGGCCGTACACGCCGTTGTTCTCGATGATGTACACCATCCGCACGTTGCGGCGGATCAGGTGGGCGAGGTGACCCAGCCCGATCGACAGGGAATCACCGTCGCCGGAGATGCCGACATAGAGCAGGTCGCGATTGGCCGCGGCAGCACCGGTGGCGATGGTCGCCATCCTGCCATGCGCGGTGTTGAAGCCATGGGCGCCGCGCGCGAAGTACGCCGTCGTCTTGGCCGAACAACCGATGCCGCTGAGCTTGGCGATCAGGTGCGGCGGGGTCGCCATCTCCCAGAGAGCATGGACGATGGCGGCGGTCACCGAGTCATGGCCGCAGCCGGCGCACAGCGTCGACATCGAGCCCTCGTAGTCACGGACGGTGAGCCCGAGGCTGTTGCGCTGGGTTCCCGGGTGCTGGACGGACGGCTTGTCGATGGACGGCACGGTCAGGTCTCCAGCTGCGCACGGACGCTGTCGACAACCTCGGCAGCGCTGAGCGGGAATCCACCGTAGGCAAGCACCGATCGCAGCCGATCCTTGGGAACTGTGGTCTCCAGCACCAGCAGCGAGCGGAGCTGGGCGTCGCGATTCTGCTCGACGACGAAGACACTGTCGTGGTCGTCAAGGAAGTCCTGGATGGCCGGTGCGAACGGGAAGCCGCGGACGCGCAGGTAATCAAGCGGCAGCCCCTGCGCGGCGAGCAGGTCGATGGCCTCGCGGACCGCCGGGTCGCACCCTCCCACGGTGACCAGCGCTGTGCGCGATCCGCGCCGCTCGATCTGCGGTTGCGGCACGTGCATCGCCGCCGCGGCATGCGTGCGCGCCAGCCGATCGACCACCGCCTGGTACTCCTCGGGCGTCTCGGTGTACCCGCCGAGGTCGTTGTGCCCTGAGCCGCGGGCAAAGTACGCGCCTCTCTCACTGACGCCGGGAAGCGTCCGCGCGGCCACGTGCTCGCTGTTCGGGTTGGCGTACCTGTGGTAGGCCTCGATCCGGCTTTCGAGCTCCGTCGCGTTCAGGATGCGCCCGCGATCGGGCACCCGGGAGTCGTCCCACGACAGCCGGGGGATGACCCAGTCGTTCATGCCGATGTCGACGTCGGACAGCATCATCACCGGCGCCTGGAAGCGCTCGGCGAGGTCGAAGCTGAGCGCCGCGAAGTCGAAGCACTCGCCCGGGTTGCCGGGAAAGAGAAGGATGTGCTTGGTGTCGGCGTGCGACGGGTAGGCGCAGGTCAGGATGTCACCCTGCTGCGTGCGCGTCGGCATGCCCGTCGACGGCCCTGCCCGCTGCACGTCGATGAGCACCACCGGCGTCTCGGTGTAATACGCGAGGCCGATCAGCTCGCTCATCAGCGAGATCCCCGGACCGGACGTCGAGGTGACGGCCCGCGCTCCGTTCCAACTGGCCCCGATGACGATCCCGATGGCCGCCAGCTCGTCCTCCGCCTGGATGATCAGGTAGTTGTTGCGCCCGGTCGCCGGGTCGCGGCGATAGCGCCGGCAGAGCTGCGCGAACGCATCCATGAGGGACGTCGACGGGGTGATCGGATACCAGGCTGCGACCGTGGCGCCTGCGTAGAGACAGCCGAGCGCCGCAGCGGTGTTGCCGTCGATGAGGATCGAGCCGGCGGTGCCGTCCATGATCTCGACGTGGCAGGGCAGGGGGCAGTCGAAGTGCTCGCGCGCGTAGTCGTACCCCAGCATCAGCGCGCGCCGGTTGGACTCGCGCAGCCTGTCCTTGCCGGCGTACTTCTCGGCGAGCAGGGTGGATACGGTGTCGAGATCGATGTTCAGCAGGGCGACGAGAGCACCGGCAGCGACGATGTTCTGCATCAGGGTGCGCTCGCGCGGGCTGCGGAAGCTCTGGTTGCACGTCCGGGCCACGGGGACCCCGAGGTAGGAGACGTCGGCGCGCACCAGCGCCGGGTCGAGCGGCCAGGTTGCGTCCCAGACCACGAAGCCACCGGGGCGCACCTCAGCGATGTCCTGCGCGTGGGTGGCGGTGTTCATCGCCACCATCAGGTCGTAGTCGCGGGCCCGGGCGGTGTAGCCTGAGCCGTTGACCCTGATCTCGTACCAGGTGGGCAACCCCTGGATGTTGGAGGGGAACAGGTTCTTCCCAGACACGGGGATGCCCATGCGGAAGAACGCCTGCATCAACAGGTTGTTGGCGCTCGACGAGCCGCTGCCGTTGACGTTGGCGAGCTTGATGGCGAGGTCATTGACGCGGTTGCTGCCCTGGCTCGCAGCGCCGGGTGCGACCCGTTCCAGGACCATCAGCGCGCCCCGGCGGGGACGGGAGCACCGGCGGCAGGTAGGAGGAGAGTGAACTTCTCCATGTCCCAGGCAGCCGTCGGGCAGCGCTCGGCGCAGAGGCCGCAGTGCACGCACAGATCCTCGTCCTTGATCATCAGCCGGGCGGTCTGTGGCAGCGCGGCTGACGCGAAGAGCGCCTGCGCGGGGTTGACGGCGGCCGTCGACAGGCGCGTACGAACGGTGGCCTCGTCAGCGTCCGGCGTGATCGTGAGGCATTGCACCGGGCACACGTCGATGCACGCGTCGCATTCGATGCAGAGCGGCGCGGAGAACACCGTCTGGATGTCACAGTTGAGGCAGCGCTGCACCTCACGCGCGGTCTGCTCGGCCGAGAAGCCGAGCTCCACCTCGATGTCGAGCTGCTCAAACCTCCGGGTGAGCTCGACATGGGTCATCTTCTGCCGGTTCGCCGGGTTGTAGTCGTTGTGGTAGCTCCACTGGCCCAGCCCCATCATCTGGCTCATCAGGTTCATCGTCACCGGCGGTCGCTCGCTAACGACGCCGCCGTCGCAGAGCTTGTGGATGGAGATGGCCGCCTGGTGTGCGTGCTCGACGGCCCAGATGATGTTCTTCGGCCCGAAGGCGGAGTCACCACCAAAGAACACGCCCGGCAGCGTCGACTCCATGGTCGTCGCGTCGATGACGGGCACGTCCCCGTCGAACTCCATGCCCAGGTCACGCTCGATCCACGGGAACGCGTTGTCCTGGCCGATGGCGAGGATGACGTCGTCGCAGGGCAGAAAGACGGTATCGAGAACGGTCGAGCTGCGCGCGCCGGCGTCCCACTCCAGCCGGTCGAACTCCATCCCCACCAGCCGGCCGTCCTCGACGACGAAGCGTTTGGGTGCGTGATTCACCATGATCTCGACACCCTCCTCCTCGGCGTCCTCCAGCTCCCAGCTCGACGCCTTGAAAAAGGGCCGCGGACGGCGTGCCATCACGCGGATGTCCGTGCCGCCCAGCCGGAGCGACGAGCGGCAGCAGTCCATGGCGGTGTTCCCGACCCCGATGATGAGCACCCGCTCGCCGATCGAGTCGACGTGCCCGAACGCGATGGACTGCAACCAGTCGATGCCGATGTGGATGCGGTCGGTGTCGTGGCGCCCAGGCAGCTCGAGCTCCTTGCCCCGGGGCGCGCCGCTGCCGACGAACACCGCGTCGTAGCCCTCCTCGAGGAGAGCGCGCATGCTGCTGACCGGGGACGCGTAGCGGACGTCGACACCCATGCCGAGGATGACGTCCACCTCCTCGTCGAGAACCTGCGCAGGCAGGCGGAATGAGGGGATGTTGGTGCGCATCAACCCACCCGGTTTGGCGAGCTGCTCGAGCATCACCACCTCGTAGCCGAGCGGAAGCAGGTCATTGGCGACCGTGAGCGAGGCCGGCCCGGCGCCGATGCAGGCGACCCGCCTGCCATTCTTCGCGCTCGGAATCACCGGCAGGCGCTCGCTGATGTCGCCGCGGAGGTCGGCCGCCACTCGCTTGAGCCGGCAGATTGCCACCGGGGTGCCGTCGACCCTCTCCCGGCGGCAGGCCGGCTCGCAGGGACGATCGCACGTCCGCCCGAGGATGGCGGGAAACACGTTGGACTCACGGTTGACCATGTACGCGTCCGCAAATCTGCCCATGGCGATCAGCCGGATGTACTCGGGCACATCGGTATGGGCGGGACAGGCCCACTGGCAGTCCACGACGCGATGGAAGTATTCCGGGTCGCCTGTGTCGGTCGCCTTCATGCCTTGGCTGGATCGGCCCCCGTTGGTCGGTACGCGCTGGACGGCGCCGGTGACGCCCGGCTGCCCAATCATGGCCGTGTCACGGCTGATGCGCATGATTGCAGCATCCGCTGCAAGAGCGTCCTCCGGAGGTGCCGGTGGGGCATTGGTGGCGAGGCCGGACGCCGGCCTCTAGCCCGATCGTTTGACGTCTTTGGCGCGCTCGTATAGAGTTTGGCTCAATCGGGCTGGAGGAGCCGATGCAGCAAGGGGGACCAGGACAGCGGTGGTGTCGCGACCTGGGGGGAAGGGGGCTTCACACCAACCCGTAGCGAGACCCTGCCGTCCACTCCGCTGGGGTGGACGGCGGGTCCCGCGCCAGCGGCGTCAAGGCGCGGTGAACAGGTTCACCCGTCCGCTTGCTCAGCCACCAGGGCGGTCACGTGCGCCGACGCCCGGGGCGCAAGGGTGGCGTGCAGCTGGGCAAAGAGCGAGCGTGCCCGCTCCCCGTTCCACCGTCGTGGCAGGAGTTCGGCCGGCAGGCCGGGGTCGAGGTAGGCCAACCGCCGCCACCCCGCCAGCACCCGCATGTAGTCGACAAATCCACTGAGGTTGCCGCGCACCGCCGGTGCATTCCACGCCGTCGCGGTCCGTCGATGAATGACGATGAACTGCCGGTACGCGGCGTCGAGCGCGGGCAGGTCCCAGGCGCGCGCCACCAGGCCGCGAAGGTCGGCGAATCCCTCGTACTCGGCGGCGAAGAGGCTGACGTACTGGGCGAGCTCGGCACGGGCGAGCAGACGCCGGGCCTCAGCCTTCATCCGCGCCGGTGCGATCCACACACCCGGGGTGAGCTGCCCGAAGCCCAGGCGGACGAGGAGCGCGCGCAGCCGGTGACGTCGCTCGCGCGTCTGCTCCGGGACGGAGAAGACGGCCACCACCCACCCTTCTGCCAGCGTGGTCGGCATCGACGACGCAAAGATCCGCGCGTCCCCGTCGCGCAGGATCTCAAGGGCTGGTTCGGTCAGAGCGTAGCCCGCGACCCTGTGCCGCGTCTGCGACGAGAGCAGCGCCGCTCTCTTCATGCGTGCCACCGCGGCCCGCACTGCGCGTTCGTCGTGGCCGATGTCGGCCATGAGCGCGACCAGGTTGGCAACCGCCAGCCATCCGCCGAGGCCGCGCACCTCCGCTCCGTAGATGTCGAGGATGAGCGACTTCGGGCTGGGCTGGGCCGCCGAGGCGTCCGCTGCGGTGCCGACAGTCAACCCGGCGCCCGAGACGAACGCAGGCGACGCGCGATGATGGTCAGTTGCAGCTCGGTCGCCCCTTCGTAGATGCGCGGCGCGCGGACCGCGCGGTAGAGGTGCTCGAGCTGATGTCCGTGCTGCAGCGCCACGGCCCCATGAATCTGCACCGCCGCGTCCACGACGTCCTGGGCGGCCTCGGTGGCAAACAGCTTGGCCATCGACGAGCGCATGGTGATGTCCGGTGCCCCGGCATCGTACGCACGCGCAGCGTCCTGCACCATCAACCGGGCGGCGTGCACCTGCACAGCCATGCCGGCGAGGCGATGAGCGACAGACTGCAGGTCGAAGAGCACACCGCCGAACGCGCGTCGTGAGCCGGCGTGGTCAAGAGCAGCATCGAGCGCGGCCTGCGCCATCCCGACGGCGGACGCCCCGACGCTCGGCCGGAACAGGTCAAGCGTCTGCATGGCAACCGCAAAGCCCTCGCCCACCTCGCCGAGCACGCACTCGCTGGCCACGGGAACGGCCTCGAACTCGACCATGCCGATGGGATGCCCGGAGATCATCTCGATCGGGGTACCGCGAAGTCCGGGGGCGTGGCCGTCGACTGCGAACGCCGTCACCCCACCGGCCCCGGCGCCGTCGGTGGTGCGGGCGAACACGGTGTACACATCGACGTCGGGGGCGTTGGAGATCCAGGTCTTGGTGCCGGTCAGCAGGTACCCGCCACCGCCCGGCTCGGCGCGCAGTTCCAGCGCAGCGGCGTCGGAGCCCGCGCCCGGTTCGCTCAGCGCGAACGCCGCCACCAGCTCGCCACGACAGACACCGGGCACCCAGCGCTGGATGGTCGCTGCCGTGCCCGACCGGAGGATGGGGTATGCACCAAGGGCCTGCATCGCCAGTGCTGCCTCGGCCTCGACACAATCATGAGCCAGCGCCTCTCTGAGCGCGCACAGCTCGAACGCCGAGACCGATCCGGGCTGTGCGCCCCCCACGGATTCGGGGAATACCCGGGCCAGCAGACCGGTGTCGCTCAGAGCGCGGACGAGCTCGCGGTTGACCCGCCCGGGAGGGCTGTGATCGGCGATCGGTGCCAGCGTGTCACGGGCGATCCGGCTGACCTCGTCGAGGCTGGAGCGTCGATCGCTGATGGTCATCGCACATCCCGCTCGCGTGCGGCGACGGCGGTCTGTTCGCGGCGTCGCGCCGTCTGTCCCTTGAGGTACTGCACCGGCCACGCGTGCCCCCGGTATTGCAGGTCGATCGCTGCGTTGAGCGTCCAGTACGGATCGACGAGGTGCGGGCGTGCCAGCGCCACCAGGTCAGCGCGGCCGGCGAGCAGGATCGTGTTGACGTCGTCCACGCTGGCGATGCCGCCAACGGCGATGGTGGGGATGCCCGCCTCCTGGCGGATGCGGTCGCTGAAGGGCGTCTGCCAGAGCCGGCCGTGCCGGGGCTCCTCGGCGGGGTCCACCTGGCCGGTGGAGACATCGATGATGTCGCAGCCATGCGTGCGCAGCGTCGACGCCAGCCGGCATGCGTCGTCCGCGCTGAAGCCGCCCACCATCCAGTCGGTCGCGGAGATGCGCACGGAGATGGGGCGGTCCGCCGGCCAGACGGTGCGGACCGCGTCGAAGACCTGGAGCGGAAATCGCATCCGCGCGTCGACGGACCCGCCGTACTCGTCGCGGCGACGGTTGGTGATCGGCGACAGGAACGACGACAGCAGGTAGCCGTGCCCACAGTGCAGCTCGAGGAGGTCGAACCCGGCGGCTGCGCCGTGCTGCGCCGACGCCGCGAACTGCTCGCACACCGCCGCCATGTCCGAGGGCGTCATCTCCCGCGGCACCTGGAGCCCGGGACGGTAGGCGATCGGCGACGGTGCCATCACCTCCCAGTTGCCGGAATCCAACGGAATGTCGTCACCATCCCAAAGTGGCTTGGTCGACCCTTTGCGGCCCGAATGGCCAAGCTGAAGCCCGATGCGCGCGGCGCTGTGCGCATGCACGAAGGCGACCACGCGTTGCCATGCCCGCTGCTGCGCGTCATTCCACAGACCGGTGCACCCAGGCGTGATCCTTCCCACTGCAGAGACGCATGTCATCTCGGTCATCACCAGCCCGGCGCCTCCGATCGCACGGCTGCCGAGGTGCACCAGGTGCCAGTCGTCGGGCATGCCGTCCACCGCTGAGTACTGGGCCATCGCGGACACCACCACGCGATTGCGCAGCCGCATCGAACGCAGTTGGAACGGGTAGAAGAGGGGAGGAGTTGCCGGATCGTCAGGCCGGACAGGCTGTGGCGTCGTTCGCCAGAAGGAGTCGAGGCTGCGGCCCACGAATGCCGCATCGCGCAGGCGCAGGTTGTCGTACGTGACGCGCTGCGAGCGGGTCATCAATTGGAAGGCGAAGCTCTCCGGTTTCAGCGGCACGTAGCGGCGCACGCCCTCGAACCACTCCTGGCTGGTGCGCGCGGCCCGCTGCGTGCTCTCGACGGCAGGGCGCCGTTCCGCCTCGTAGGCGGCCAGTGCCTCGTTCAGTGACGTGTGCTCCTGGAGCGCAGTCGCCAGCGCGATCGCATCCTCCATGGCGAGCTTGGTGCCCGAGCCCACGGAGAAGTGCGCGGTGTGCGCCGCGTCACCGACCAGCACCACGTTGCCGCTCCGCCACGTGCGGTTGGTCACGGTGGTGAAGCGCAGCCACCGGGAGTTGTTGCCGACGACGGAGTGACCGGCGAGGTCGGGCGCGAAGACGCGCTCGGCGAATGCGAGCGCCCCCGGATCACTGTCACCGGGCGCAAGCGGTGTGGCCCCATCGTCAGGGAGACCGGTGCGGCGCCACGTCGCCTCCTCCATCTCCACGATGAACGACACCATGCTGTCGCTGTACGGGTACGCATGCGCCTGGACGACGCCGGCCTCGGTGTCGCGGAAGATGAACGTGAATCGGTCGAAGGGCCGGGTTGTGGCCAGCCACACGTAGCGAGCGCTGCCCTGCTCCAGGGCCGGCCCGAAGGCGGTGGCGGCCGCGGTCCTGATCTGGCTGTTGACCCCATCGGCGGCGACGACGATGTCGTGCTGAACGATCAATGCCTCCATCGAGGGTGCAGGCATCGAGTACCTGATGTCGACACCGACCTCGAGCGCCCGCTCGGCGAGGATGGCGAGCAACCTCCGCCGCGCCAGCGCAGCGAAGCCGTGTCCTCCAGACCGCAGATTGCGGTCGCGAAGACGGATGTCGATCTCCGTCCAGTAGCGCATCTCGGACTCGATGCGTGCAAAGGTGATCGGCTCTGCGCTGCGAAGATTGGCAAGGGTTTCGTCGGAGAACACGACTCCGAAGCCGAACGGGTCGTCGGCACGGTTGCGTTCGAGCACGGTAACCGTGTGGTTGCCGTCGCCAAGCCGGGCGAGGATCGCGAACAGCAGGCCGCCAGGACCACCCCCCACGCAGACGATGTTCACCTCGTCACCGTGCACGGTCAGCAGTGGCGTCGGGGATCACCGCGATGGCGCTGATCTCGATCACCGCTGCGGGGTCGGCCAGGTCGGTGACGCCGACCAGCGTCATCGCCGGATAGTGGCGCCCGAAATGCGCCCTGTAGACGGTGCCGATGGGTGCGCGCGCGGCACGATACGCCGCCATCTCGGTGGTGAACAGGGTCAGCGCCACGACGGTCTCCGGATCACCGCCAGCAGCGGCCAACGCGGTGACGACGCGTCCGAGGGCCATGTCGAGCTGATTCACGATGCCGCCGGCCACGATGGTTCCCGTCGCGTCGCAGCCGACCTGGCCCGCGAGGTACAGGGTGCATCCGGTCGCCGCCTGGACAACATGGCTGAACCCGGACGCCGGACCAAGCTCCTCGGGGTTGAGCAGGGCATGCTCGGAGTCGCTCACCGGCCTGCCCATCGCGGCGGTCGCCGCGTGGCGAACGCCGCGTAGAACTCGCGGTGATCATCGGTGTCCATCAGCAGTGCCTGGCTCGTCGCCTCGTGCTCGATGGCGCTGCCAAGGTCCATGTCCTGCTCGGCGGTCAGCATCATCTTGGTCGCCGAGTAGGCGGCCGTCGGGCCGGTGGCGATGCGCTGCGCGAGGGCTGCCGTCTCCGCCTCCAGGTCCTCGGCACCGACGACGCGATGCACCAGCCCGATTTCGTGGGCGCGCTGCGCATCGATCGCGTCGCCGAACATGAGGATCTCGGTGGCGCGGGCGAGCCCGACCGCGCGCGGCAGCAGGTACGCCGCACCCATGTCGCCGCCCGCCAGACCGACCTGGGTGAACAGGAAACGAAACGTCGCGGCCGGCACCATGAGACGGAAGTCGGCGGCAAGGGCGAGCACCGCCCCGGCACCGGCGGCGATCCCATTGATCGCGGCGATGACCGGCTGGGGGCAGCGCCGCATGTTCTCGACCACCGCGCCGGTCATCCGGGTGAACTCCAATCGCCTGGGCGCGTCGGCCTCGAGCAGCGGGCGGATGATCTCGTCGACATCGCCACCTGAGCAGAAGCCGCGGCCCCTGCCGGTCAGCGTCACCACCGCCACGTCGCCGCGGTGCGGCAGCTCCGCGAACAGGTCGCGAAGATCGGCGTACACGGCGAACGTCAGTGCGTTGAGGCGCTCAGGGCGGTCGAGCGTGATCGCCGCCACCGACCCGGCGATGTCCAGGCTGAAGTGATTCCACTCGCGTCGGCCGGGGCCGGCTCGGCGACTCACCTCAGCCCTCCGCCGTCGATGACGATCGACTGCCCGTTGACTGCCGCAGCGGCCGGTGAGACGAGATAGGCGACGGCGGCCGCCACCTCCTCGGGCTCGACCAACCGCCCCAGCGCCATCATCGCCACCAGCATCGCCTCCCCCTCGGTCGCTGTGCCCCCGGTTCGCTTGGCGAGCCCAGCGACGGTGCGCTCGGTCATCGGCGTCCTCACATACGACGGGCACACGGCGTTGGCGGTGATCCCGGTGGCCCGCACCTCCGCGGCAACAACACGCATCAGGCCGATCGCCGCGTGCTTCGATGCCGCGTAGGCCGCGACGTACGGTGCACCGGCCAGTCCGGCGACCGACGCCACGGTGACGATCCGTCCCCAGCCTCGTGCGCGCATCCCGCGAAGGGCTGCGCGCGTGCACAGGAATGGGCCGGTGGCGTTGACGCGCATCGTCTCCTCCCACTCCACCAGCGAGACCCGGTGGACGGGGTTCGACGTCGCCGCGCCGGCGTTGTTGACGAGGATGTCCACCGGGCCGATCCGCGCGAACACGTCCGACACCGCGGCCTCGTCGCCAACGTCACATCGCATCACCTGCACATCGCCCGCCACGTCGCGGACCAGTGCGTCAAGCGCTGCGTGGTCCCTGCCCAGGCCGATGACCCTGTGACCAGCGGCGGCGAGCTCGCGGGTGACGGCGCTGCCGATGCCACGCGATGCGCCGGTGACCACGGCGGTGCGCACCTCAGCGTTGGACGCGCTTGCCACCGCTTCAGCCCTGCTCGCGCAGACGAAAGCGCTGCAGCTTGCCGGTGGACGTCCGGGGCAGCGCGTCGACGAACTCGATGACTCTCGGGTACTTGTAGGGCGCGATCTGCTGCTTGACGAAGTCCTGGAGAGCGCGGGCACTATCGTCAGTCACGGCAACCCCCTGCGCCAGCACCACATACGCTTTGACCAGGGTTCCGCGGCTCTCGTCGGGGACGCCGACAACAGCCGCCTCGGCGACGTCATCGTGACGCAGCAGCGCCCCCTCGACCTCAGGGCCGGCGATGTTGTAACCCGACGAGATGATCATGTCGTCGGTGCGTGCCTGGTACCAGAAGTAACCGTCGGCGTCGCGCAAGTACGAGTCGCCGGTCACGTTCCAACCATCGTGCACGTACTGGAGCTGGCGGTCGTCGGCCAGGTAGCGGCAGCCCACCGGTCCCTGCACCTGCAGACGACCGACGACGTCGTCGGGCGCGGGTTGGCCGTCGTCATCGACGACACGTGCGCGGAAGCCCGGCACCGGACGCCCCGTGGAGCCGGGTCGGATCTCGTCGCCAGCGGCAGAGATGAAGATGTGCAACATCTCGGTGGCCCCGATGCCGTCGATGATGCGCAGCCCGGTCGCCTCCCGCCATGCCTCCCACGTGGACGAGGGCAGGTGCTCACCGGCCGAGACGCAGTGTTCGAGAGAGTTGAGCCGGATCTCCGGCAGCCGCAGCATCGCCCGGTACGCCGTGGGTGCGGTGAAGAGCGCCGTGGCACCGTGTCGCGCGATCGCCTGGGCAAGCAGCGGCGGCGCTGTCTTCTCGATGAGCAGGCTGGCCGCGCCGCAGCGCAGCGGGAACACCACCATGCCTCCGAGCCCGTACGTGAACGCCATCGGCGGGCTGGCCACGAAGAGGCTGTCCTGGTGAGGATGCAGCACCCGGGCCGAGAACGTGTCGGCGATCGCCAGGACGTCGCGATGGAAGTGCATGCACCCCTTGGGCCGGCCGGTGGTTCCCGACGTGAACGCGATCAGCGCCACGTCGTCGGCGGCGGTTGCGACGGCTGCGTATCTGTCCGGCTTGGTGCGCGACCTGGCCACGAGGTCGTCGGCTCCGGAACCGCCGACGATGACGATTGCCATGCCCCCAGTCGCGCCGAGCTCATCCGCCAGGCCTGCGTCGCAGATTGCCACCGACGGCGAGGACGCGTCGATGACCGGGCGCAGCTCGCCGGCCCGCAGCAGTGGCATGGTGCTGACCACCACCCCGCCCGCCTTGAGGACGGCAAGCCAGCTCGCCACCTGCCACGGGTTGTTGGTGCCGCGCAGCAGCACGCGATTGCCGGCAACCAGGCCGAGGTCATCGACGAGCACGTGAGCGATCTGGTTGGTGTGACGGATGAGGTCGGCGTACGTCCAGGTAGCCTCGTCGGTGACCAGGCAGCGGCGATTGCTGCCGATCCGCGCCGCGGTGGCATCGAGCAGCTCATGCGCACAGTTGAGTTGTTCGGGATACGTCAACTCCGGGAGGTCGAAGATCAGCTCCGGCCACTGCTCGCGTCGCGGCAGGTGATCTCTGGCGAAGGTGTCGACGTGAGCGGAGTGTGGGATCTGGGTGGTCTCCTTGCCGCCGACGCTACCACGCGCTTGTGACGGTCGTCAATAACCCGTCATAGCACTCAAGCGGTCTCGCCGATGCTGACGGCGTCGCTGGCCACGCGCTGGGCGATGTACACGGGGATCGCCGAAATCAGGATGACGCCGAACGCCACTGCGTTGACGATCGGCAGCTGGTTGGGACGCGAGAGGTTGGCAAAGATCCAGATCGGCAGCGTCTCGCTCGATCCCGCCGTGAAGGTGGTCACCACGATCTCGTCGAACGAGAGTGCGAAGGCGAGCAGCGCACCGGCCAGCAGGGCTGAGCGGATCACCGGGAACGTGACATGGCGGAACGTCTGCCACGGGTCGGCGCCGAGGTCGGCTGACGCTTCGACGAGTGACCCCGAGGTGCGGCGCAGCCTGGCGATGACGTTGTTGTAGACGACGACCACACAGAAGGTCGCGTGGCCGATCACCAGCGTCAGCAGGCTGAGGCCACCGAACAATGTCCGGAAGGTGGCGTTCAACGCAATCCCGGTGACGATCCCCGGCAGTGCGATGGGCAGGATCACCAGGAACGAAACGGCGTTGCGGCCGAAGAAACGGTAGCGGTGGACCGCGGCCGCGAGCAGGCTGCCGAGCATCAGTGCGATCGCGGTGGCGACCAGGCCGACCTCAACCGACAGGACGATGGCATCACGGGCGCCGGAATTGGCGATGGCGTCCGTGATCCAGTGCATCGTGAAGCCGGGGATCGGCCAGGTCTGACTGCGCGATGGGTTGAAGGCGTACAGGACGACGAGAAGCAGCGGAATGTAGATGACCAGGAGGAGGCACCCGGTCGCACCTCCCAGCAGGTGGCGCAGCCGCGGCGACACGTACACGCCTACAGCGCCGCGAACGCGCCGGCCCGGCGGGCCAGGGCGAGGTAGATGAGCATCACCACGACCGGTACCGTGGCAAAGGCAGCCGCGAGCGGAAGGTCGCCACTGACACCCTGGTTGCTGTACACGACGCTACCGATGAACTGGGTGCTCGACACCTGGCTGACCGCGATGTAGTCACCGAGCGTCAGCGAGAAGGTGAAGATCGACCCGGCGACCAGCGCGGGGAGCACCAGCGGGATGACCACGTGACGGAACGTGGCCCACGTCCGCGCACCGAGATCCGTCGACGCCTCGAGCAGGGTTGTCGGCAGCCGCTCGAACCCGGCGGCGAGCGGCAGGATCATGTAGGGAAGCCAGATGTACGACAGCACCAGGTACACGGCGACGTCCCCAAAGCCCGGCCCGGAGAGGTGAAGGGGTTGCAGCAGCCAGTTGAGCACGCCTCCTTCGGAGAGCAGGAGGCGCCATGCGAGGATCTTCACCAGGTAGCTCGTCCACAGCGGCATGAGCACAGCCATGCCAAGCACGGCCTTCATCCGCCGGCCGGCGAGCTTGCCCATGACGAACGCGATCGGCAGAGCCAGGATCGCATCGGTGACGGTGACCAGGAATGCGATCAGGATGGTCCGTCCGGCGATGCTCCGGTACACGGGGTCGGCGAGCAGCTGCCCGAAGTTCTCGAGCGTGAACGTCTTGGTGACGCTGAACGTGATGTCGCTGTCGTAGTGCCAGAAGGCCGCGGCGAGGAGGAGGCCGAGTGAACCGAGGTACAGCACACCCAGCCAGCCCAGGGGTGGGGTGAGCAGACCCGCCAGGCGGAGCCTCGGGTGCCGCTCGAGACTCCGCGCGATACGACGGAGGGATCCGCCTCCGACCAGGGGTCGGACGTGGTCGCTCATCGCTGGTGGGTCACACTTGCTGCTGCTTCACACCCGACGCGCTAGCCCTTGATGTCCGTCCAGGCCTGCAGCCAGTCCTGGTAGCCCTTGCAGACCTTGCCGCGGCTGTCACCGCAGTCAGTCAGCGGCACCTTCCACAGCGACAGGCCGTGCAGGTAGGCGGTGTCGGACACATGGTAGGTCTGGCAGAAGTTGGCGTCGGTCTTGGCGATGACCGGACATGCCTTGAGGTTGGCGGGAGCCTCACCGAACCATTGCGCAACCTGCGACTGCACCGCCGGCGTGGTGATCCAGTTCATCCACATGTACATGCAGTTGGGATGCTTGGCTTGCGACGACACCATCCACGTGTCGGACCAACCCGTGGAGCCCTCCTTGGGGACGATCGCGGCCACCGGCGTCGGGCTCTTGGGGTCGCCAAGAAGCAGGTTGGTGATCACCTGCCACGTCGTGCCGATGAGTGTGTCCCCGTTGGCGAACGCGGACTGGGCCTTGGTGTAGTCGGACCAGTACTGCCCGATCACGGTGCGTTGCTGCTTGAGCAGCGCGACCGTCGCCTGGAACTGAGCACTGTCCAACTCGTAGGGATCGGTGATCTGGAGGTCGGGACGCGTTGACTTCAGGTACAGCGCTGCGTCGGCGATGTAGATGGGATCGTCGTACGCCGTGACGTGGCCCTTGTACGGCGAGTTCGGATCGAAGACAGCTCCCCAGGAGTCCGGTGCCGGCTGCACCTTGTCGGTGCGGTACATGAGCAGGTTTGCGCCCCAGCCGTGGGGCACTCCGTAGTGGACGCCCTGGTATGTGTTGTACGGCTGATCCTTGAGCGACGCGTTGATGTCGGGGTAGTTGGTGAGCAGGTTGGTATTGACCGGCGCTGCAGCACCGCCGACCATGAGGCGCAGTGTCGCGTTACCCGAGGCAGACACCCCGTCGAACTGCCCGGTCTGCATCAGCGACACCATCTCGTCCGAGGTTCCGGCGATCGTGGCGTTGGTGATGCACCCGGTCTGCTGCTGGAACGGCGTCACCCAATCGACCGTCTTGTCGTTGGAGCCATTCTCGGCATACCCCGCCCACACGATGATGTTGAGGGCGCCCTCGCCCTTGCCGATGCTGGCGGGACCGGTGTTCGCCGGCGCGCTGCCGCCACCGCCGCCGCTCCCGCAGGCGGCCGTGATCAGCGCCAGGCAGAGCGCGGCGATCAGGGCTGGGCCGGTTCTTCTGGTCATGCAGGTGCCTCCCCCGGGATGTGATCGGATGAGCGTTGGATCAGATGCAGCGTGCTGTCGCGTGCCCAGGCGAGGCGAACCTCTCGCCCGATCCTGGAGCGGACGTCGGTCGAGGAGGTGGCGAGGTTCTGCTGGACCACGGTCATGTGGGCAGCGCCCTCGACGTCGACGATGTACCGCGTCTCAGCACCGAGGTAGATGACGTCGCGAACCACGCCGCCGACGCTGTAGTCATCGGGCTGCGCGTCGTCGCCCGGATCGAGCATCCGGATCTGCTCGGGTCGCACGGTGTAACGCTGCGGGTCGCCAATCACGGCGCGCGCCAAATCTCCCTCGAGGATGTTGGAGGTGCCGACGAAGCCCGCGACGAACGGCGTTGCCGGCGCCTCGTAGATCTCGCCGGGCGTGCCCACCTGCTCGACGACTCCGGCATTGAAAACGGCGATGCGGTTGCTCATGGCCAGCGCTTCGTGCTGGTCGTGGGTGACGAAGATGAACGTGATGCCCACCAGACGTTGGATGTCCTTGAGTTCGACCTGCATGTCCTCGCGCAACTTGAGGTCCAGCGCGCCGAGCGGTTCATCGAGCAGCAGGACGCGGGGTCGATTGACCAGAGCCCGTGCCAGTGCGACCCGCTGCCTCTGGCCGCCGCTGAGCTGCGAGGGCTTGCGGACGTCGTAGCCGTCGAGTCGAACCGTGTGCAACGCCTCGGCAACTCGCCACGCCTGCTCGCGCCTGGGGACGTGGCGCACCATCAGCCCGTAACCCACGTTCTCTGCAACTGTCATGTGGGGGAACAGCGCGTAGTCCTGGAAAACCGTGTTGACGTCGCGATCGAATGCGGGCACATCGGTGACGTCCTGCCCGTAGAGCCGGATTCGGCCTCGGGTGGGACGCTCGAAGCCCGCGATCAGCCGCAGCGTCGTGGTCTTGCCCGAGCCGGAGGGACCGAGGAGGCAGAAGAACTCGCCGTCGACGATGTCCAGAGAGATGCCGGCCACGGCCGCAACGCCGCCGAAGCTCTTCTCGACCCCCTCGAGGCGGACGGCTACTCGACCCTGAGCGGCCACCGCCATCTGCGCGTCGTCGATCCCGGCCACGGCCAAAATCCGGTCCCTCTCGCAACCCGCCGGAGACGTCGATCGGACCCTACCACTCGGCGCGGGCGTGTGCGGCGATGCTTGCGAATGTTCTGCAAGGACTCGCCCCCTCCCTCAGCCCTCCTCGACCTTGCGCGCCCGGCTCGGCGCCACCCGCGGTGGCTCGCCGGGCATCTTGGGATACTGCGGCGGCCAGGGTGCGTCGACAAGTCCCGCCGCAGTGTCGCGCTCATGGAGCGCGAGCAGTGCGTCCAACGGTTGCGGCGCGGCCGCCATGGCAGCCCAGGGATCGCCGCGCTTGGCGACACGCTCGGGCACCGTGGCGATGGTCAGCGCGTCCGGCACGATGGTGTCGAGCTCGTCCCACGCGAAGGGGGTCGACACCTGCCCGCCGGGTCGGGCCCGCACCGACCATGCCCCGAAGATCGTCTTGTGCGGGGCGTTCTGGTTGAAGTCGACGAACACCCTGCGGCCGCGTTCCTCCTTCCACCACGCCGCGGTGATCAGGTCGGGGCGGCGTCGCTCGAGCTCGCGGGCAACCGCGACCGCCGCGGCGCGGACGTCGTACGAGGTCCAGCGCGGTTGCAGTCGAACGTAGACGTGGATGCCGCGGTTGCCCGTGGTCTTGGGCATTGCCGCGACCCCCAGCTCGTCGAGCAGCGCGCGCACCTCGTGGGCAGCCTCCTGCACCATCGCGAATGTCACCCCCGGCGTTGGGTCGAGGTCGATGCGGAGCTCGTCGGCATGCTCGGGATCGGCAGCCTTCGCGGGCCACACATGGAAACCGAGACAGCCGAGATTCACCGCCCACAACACGTGGGCGAGGTCGGCGGCCACGAGCGCGCGCGACGTGGTGCCGTTGGGGGTGCTCACAATCGTGGTCTGCAGCCAGTCCGGGTGTGAGTCGGGCACCCTCTTCTGGAAGAATGACGAGCCACCGGCACCGTTCGGGAATCTCTGGAGCAGCACCGGCCGGCCTCCCATGGCGCGCATCAGGGGTTCCTCGACCGACTGGTAGAAGCGGACCAGGTCGAGCTTGGTGTCGCCCCGCTCGGCGAAGAACACCTTGCCCGGGCTGGTGATCGGGACCTCGTGCCCGGATGCCTCGACAATCGTCGCGTCGTCGTCCATCAGCAGCGACCATAGCCGCGCTCACACCGCGACGGGGAAATGGCCCGACCTGCCCTGAGCCGTGCCCTCAGCCTGAGGGCTCGATCTCAGCCTTGAGCAGCGCCCAGGCGCGCCGGAGCACCGCCTCTGCCGCCGCGGCGTCGCGCGTGTGGGCCACCACGAAGCCGAGGTAGCGGTCGCCCTCCGGGAGCGCTTCGACCTCCTGCCCCACCGGGATGGTCAGCTCCACGCTGGTCACCCCCGGCAGCGCGGCCGCCTCACCGGTGCCCGCCACGCTGCGCAGCACCCCCGACGCCGGCACCGGCAGCATCAGCACCCCGGCGCCTCCGGGAACCAGTTGTGGTCGGACCAGAGGCATCGCGCAGGCGTGGCGCAGGATCAGCTCTTCGAGGGACAATTCGCTGTCGCCGTCGCGGAGCCGCAACGCCGACGAGCAGCGGCCGCCGATCGATCGCGCCGCCACCTCGATGAGGACGGGACCCCCGGCGGCGAGGCGCAGCTCGGCGTGGATCGGGCCCTCGGTCAGACCGATCGCATCGATGGCGCGGGCGGTGACCGCGACGGCCTGCGCGACCTCCTGGGGGTCGTGGCGCGACGGCGTGACGTAGAGCGTCTCGGTGAAGAATGGCCCGTCCAGCGGATCCGGCTTGTCGAGCACGGCGATCACCGTCAGAGCACCGCGGTCGAGCAGGCCTTCGATGACGATCTCGGCGCCTGCCGCGAAGCCCTCGACGAGCAGCGGCGGATCGCCGCGCGGGCCGCACAGCTGGGGGCGGCGGAGCAGCGCATCGACACGGCCGATTGCCGCAGCCAGCTCGGCGACGCTGTCAGCCCGGATCACCCCGCGGCTGGCCGCGAGGTCGACTGGTTTGACCACCGCGGGCAGGCCGACCACGCGCGCGGCGGTGGCCGCCGCCGACCCCGCCGCGTCACCGCGCACCTCCAGCCACGGTGGCTGGGGCACCCCAGCTGCCGCGAGGAGGGCTCGCAGGCGGCGCTTGTCGCGGGTCGCGGCCACCGCCGCCACGTGGTTGTGGACAAGGCCGAGCGCCGCGGCGATGTGCGCCGCGCTGACCACGGCGGTCTCGTCGACACCCACCACGGCGTCGATCGGCCATCGCTGAGCAAACGCCAGCGCCTTGGCGGCCGCCTCGTCCGGCAGGCCGAGGTCGAGGGCAAGCACTCGCCCCGTCATCAGCGGGGCGAGCGTCGGCACCTCGTCAGACGCGATCACGCAATCGACCCCGAGGGCATCCACGGCGCGCAGGAAGGCGCTCGCTCGGTAGGTTGCGGTGGGCAGCACGAGCATGACCCGGGGCATTTGGCCACACTACTGGTAATGAAGGAACCTCGGATCGAGGCCACGCCGGCGGCGGTCATCCGCATCGGCGAGGTGCGCGCCAGTCGCAAGCAGCCAGATGCAGGTCTGCGCATTGCCATCACCGGCCGCGAGAACGGTGCGTTCGTGTACGACATGCAACTGGTGACCCCGGGCGAGGAGCGACAGGGCGACCTGGTCATCTCCGGCCCGTCAGGCATCCAGGTTCACATCCCGCTGGCGTCGGCGCCGTACCTCGACGGGATCACCCTCGACGCCCAGCTTCCTGGCGGCGCGGTGCGGGTGGAGAACCCCAACCCACTGTGGCTCGATCCGCTCGCCGAGGCTGTCCAGCGCCTCCTCGACGACGAGATCAATCCCTCGGTGGCGGGGCACGGTGGCCACATCGATCTCCTCGACGTGGCCGACGGGGTTGCGTACATCCACATGGGCGGAGGCTGCCAGGGCTGCGGCATGGCGGCGGTCACCCTGGGGCAGGGCGTGCGCGTCGCCATCCTGGACAGCTTTCCCGACATCCGCGAAGTTCGCGACACCACTGACCATGCCCAGGGAGCGAACCCCTACTACCAGGCCGCGAAGAAGTAGGCGCCGGGACGGGGGCCTCGCTCCCTTTCCGTAGCTGAGGTCGGCCAGTCGTTACGGTTTCTTTGCCAGGAAGTCGCCTGCCAAAGCCCCTGAGGCTCCCCAATTGACGCGTTCCCTCGTCAGCTGCCCTCACGGTGGTCGTCCCTGTGCTTCCTACCCCGATGCCGTTTGTGCGCCGTTCGCTGCGTGTGCTCGCCGTGGCCGCGTCCCTAGCGTCGCTGGTCGGGGTCGTGGCGCCGCTGGGTGGTTCGGCCGCCGGCGCGCCGGCCAGCGCTGCAGGCATGCGGGACTTCCGGATCGCCGGCGTTCCCGCCAACCTGCCGGCCGACGTGGGCAGCGGCAGCGGTTTCTGTGGATCGGTGTCAGGCACCTACAGCGGGAGAACGGTGTACGGCTACAACCTCGGGCCGTCATACCTCAACGTGTTCGCCTGCGGTCCCACTCTGAACCAAGGGTGGAACAACGACCCCTTTGAGTCGGACTTCCAGTGCGTCGAGTACAGCACCCGCTTCATGTGGGAGGCGTACGGTCTTCGCGCCGCGCCAGGCAATGGGGGCGTGTTCGTGGCCAACAACCACACCCGCTTCCCCTCGATCGTGGTGGGCACTCCGTCGCCCGGGAACATCCCGGCCCCCGGTGACGTGGTCAGCCTGTCGGGTGGCGCAGCCAACCCCAACGCGGCTTCGGCGGGGCATACCGCGGTGGTCAGCGACGTCTCGCACGTGAACATGGCCACCGGGAACGGCTACATCACCATCGTCGAGGAGAACGACGGCGGTGCTGGAACCGGCCGCATCAACGTCTCCAACTGGAGCGAGTCGATGGGCAACCCGCAGTACGCCAACGGGCTGTACTGGTACCCCACGGTCTCCTGGCTAGAGCTTGCGGGAAGCGCCTCGACGGCCCCCGGCGCGGCCAGCGAGACGAGGGTCTGCGCGACCTGCGCGCCACCTCTGCTGCACCACGGCGGCCCGGTGATGGGAACCGCGACCCTGGCCTCGATCTACTGGTCGACAGGTCCGGCCGTCACCCCCGGATACCGGAGCATCATCGACGGCTACCTGACCAACGTGTCCTTGAGCGACCCCAACAGCAACGTGTTCGGCAGCAACCCACTCTACGGTGGCAGTCCGCCGACCACGCCTCCATTCACATTCGCCGGCGGGTTGTCCGACGCATCCCCGCTGCCAGCCGGTGGATGCGCTCCGGACCCGGGCTATACGACGTGCCTGAGCCGCCCGCAGGTCGAGAATGAGGTCAACCACGTCATCTACTCGCAGGGGTCGGCGCCTGCGCTGGATCTCGCCCACGTCTATGTTCTGTTCCTGCCCCCGGGCGTCGAGAGCTGCGCGGGCCCGGGCTCGTGCTCGGCGTCCTCGTTCTGCGGTTACCACAGCAGCTACACGTACGCGGGGGGCACGGTCCTGTACGCCGTGGTGGCTTATCCGACCGCGAGCACGTGCACCACGGGCCAGTCTCCCAACGGCGACCCGATCGCCGACGGTGCCGTCGACACGGTCAGCCACCAGATCAGCGAGACCATCACCGATCCGCTCGGCACTGCCTGGACCGACACCGCCGGCAACGAGATCGGCGACGAGTGCGCCAATGTGTACGGCGCACCAGTGGGGTCCACCGACGCCACCAAGCCGAAGACCAGCGAGTTCAACCAGCTGATCGGCTCGGGGGCGTACTACACGCAGGAGGAGTTCAGCAACTCGGCGTACTTCGCCACCGGCAACGGTTGCATCCAGAGCCCCAGCCAACAGGTACCAGGCGCAGGCAACGGTGTCAGCGCGACGGGAAGTCCGGCGCAGGTCCCCAACGACGGCTTAAGCACGTCGACCGTCACCGCCACAGTGCGGTCTGTCCAGCAGCAGCCGGTCAGCGGCGACCGGGTTCATTTCACAACCTTCACCCGGTCGGGCACCTGCGGCACGGTGAACCCGACCGACGTCACCACCGACGCCTCCGGCCATGCGGCCACGACGTACACGGCGTCGACCGCGGACGCGACCTGCAGCGTCGTCGCCACCGAGGCGACGACGGGTAGCAACGGTCGGGCTGTGATCACCCAGGGCGTCGCCGGCGTGTACCACGCGCTGACACCCGTCCGCGTCGCTGATACCCGTTCTGGGTCGGGGCTGCCCCTGGCCGGTCAGTCTCTCAGCAGCGGCCAGAGCGACAAGCTGCCGGTCGCCGGAAGCAACGGCGTTCCTGCCGACGCGACCACGGCGGTGCTCAATGTCACCGTCACCAACCCGACATCGCCCTCCTATCTCACCGTCTATCCCGGTGGCACGGCCGCCCCCCTGGCCTCCAACCTCAACTTCGCCGCCGGCCAGACCGTGGCCAACCTGGTCACCGTTCCCATCGGTGGCGACGGCACCGTCAGGTTCTTCAACCATGCCGGCACCACCGACGTCGTGGTTGACCTCGAGGGATACATGCAGCGCGGAGCCGGACCGGCTGGGCTCTACCACCCGGCGGTGCCCAGCCGCATCACCGACACGAGGCCCGGCTCCGGTCAGGCCAACGCCGGCGCCTCGCTCGGCAAAAGCGCCACGCTGATGGTCCAGGTCGCCGGTGCCGGCGGCGTACCCGCCAGCGGTGTGTCGGCCGTGGTCCTCAACCTGACCGCCGTCGGCGCCAGCGCCCCCAGCTTCCTGACCGCCTTCCCGTCGGACGCGGTCATGCCGCTGGCGTCGAACCTGAACTTTCTGCCCGGCCAGGTCGTGCCCAACCGGGTCATCGTCCCGCTCGGGGCGGACGGCCGGGTGGCCGTCTACAACCATCTCGGTGGCGTCGACGTGGTGGTCGACGTCGCCGGCTGGTTCACCAGCGGCAGCGACCCGCAGGCCACCGGGTTCCGCTTCACGCCGATCGCCCCCACCCGCGTCGTCGACACCCGCGCGCTGTCCGGTCAGCCGCTGGCCGGCGCGACCCTCAGCACCGGTGGGTTCGACTCCACGTCCGTCGCTTCGACGGCGAGCCTTCCCGCCAACGCCGCCGGTTTCGCCGCCAACGTCACCGTTGCCGGCACCACCGGGGCAAGCTACCTCACGGTCTACCCGGCCGGCGCCGCGATGCCCACGAGCTCGGACCTCAACTGGGTCGCGGGCCAGATCGCGTCAAACATGCTAGTCAGCGGTCTCGGCACGGGCGGGTCGATCACCCTGTACAACCACTGGGGACAGAGCGACGTGATCGTCGACCTCTGCGGCTTCTGGTCCTGATCGCCTAGACGCGACCGGCGGCGCTGCCCTTCAAGTCCTCGAGCAGTTCCCTGACTCGAGCGTGGATGTCATCGCGGATGCGCCGCACCGCAGCCAGCGAGTGCCCCGCGGGATCGTCGACCTCCCAGTCAAGGTAGCGCTTGCCCCGGTGGATGGGACACGCATCACCGCAGCCCATGGTGATGACCACGTCTGCCGAATCGACGGCTTCGCCGGTGAGCGGTTTGGGCAACTCTTTGGAGATGTCGATGCCCAACTCCGCCATCGCTGCAACCACTGCCGGGTTGAGGCGGTCGGCGGGTTCCGATCCGGCCGACCGAACGCTCACCGATCCGCCGGCGTGGCGCTCGAGCAGGGCGGCGGCCATCTGTGACCGCCCCGCGTTGTGCACGCAGACGAAGAGAACGGTCGGTGCGGATGTCGTGTTCACTTCGACGGGCCGCCGGATGCCTGGTGTGGGACGAGCACCTCGCCCGCGCGAGAGCGCGCATCCACAAAAAGTGTGCGGATCAGCAGCCACGCCAGCGCGCCGCCAGCAAGCTGTGCGCCGATGAACGGCGCGACCGACCCGGGGGCGATGCCGGCGAACGTGTCGGACAGCATGCGACCGACCGTCACTGCGGGGTTGGCGAAACTCGTCGACGACGTGAAGAAGTAGGCCGCGCTGATGTACGCACCAACAGCCAGCGGCGCGGTGGCGGCCGACCCCCGGCGGCTGATGCCGAAGATGACCATCAGCAATCCGAGGGTGGCCACCACCTCGCCGAGCCCGATGCCACCGTTCCACCGATCATGGGTTGAGATGGTGACCGCGGTCAGCGAGAACATCAGGTTGGCAACGATGACTCCGCAGATGGCGCCCAGCACCTGGGCCACCACATAGGCAGGCACGTCCCGCCAGCGCAGTCCGCCGAACGCAGCGTCGACCACTGACACAACAGGGTTGAGGTGGGCACCGGACACGGACCCGACGGCGAGGATGATCGCCGTCAGCGCCGCGCCTGTCGCCACCGCATTTTCGAGCAGCGCCAGGCCCCGATCGCCGGGGCTGAGTCGTTGTGCTGCGATCCCCGACCCGACCACCGCGATGAGCAGGAACGCTGTGCCGATCAGCTCAGCCGCGGCCCGCCGAAGCACATGCGCAGCGGTCAGCTCGCGCAACAGGCTTGCTGCCGCGCCGCGGCTTCCCCGGCCGCATCGCCCGAGAAGTCACACGACGCGGTGGGCGCATCGGCCAGCACGGTGTACACCTCCCATCGCGTGTCCGCGCCGCTCACCCACACCTTGTCCTGCAAGGCGTGACAGCACGCGACGCCGTTCTCGACGTCAGCGTCGAGGCCCTGCGCGGCCAGCCGCCGGGTCGCCGCCACCACATCCTCGGTCGAGTCGACCTCGACACCGAGATGGTTGAGGCTGCCGGCGTGAGCGGGGTTCTCGAACAGCACGAGCTTGAGCGGGGGCTCCGCGACGATGAAATTGGCGTATCCGGGCCGCCGTTTCGCCGCCGCCACGGCGAACAGCTTCTCGTAGAAGAGCACGGCTTCGTCGATGTCGCTCACGTTCAGCGCCAGCTGGACTCGGGACATCTCAACAGCCGCATCCGCAGGGGCACGTTCCACACGGGCAGTCACATGGCATGAGTCACCTCCTATCGACGGACGTCGATCTATCGGGGGAGATCCTAGCGCGGTCCATCGAAGTATGTCAATGGGTATACTCACGTGCATGGACCTGGCCCCCGGCCCGGCAACCGCGGTCGACATCGAGCCGAGCAAACATGACCCCACCGCAGTGCGTCTGACCACGCTGACCAGCGTCCCGGAGCGGGTCAAGGGCTGCTGCCAGGCCGTGGCGCCGCCGCTCCCCGACGGGCGCGCCATCGAGCTGGCCGGCGTGCACAGGGCGCTTGCCGACCCCACCCGCGTCCAGATGGTGCACATCCTGGCTGCCGCTCCCGAGCCCGTCTGTGTGTGCGACTTCACCGCCGCCTTCGACCTCGGCCAGCCGACCATCAGCCATCATCTCGCCAAGCTCAGAGATGCCGGATTGGTGATCAGCTTCAAACGCGGGATCTGGGCTTTCTACCAGCTCAACCCGGAGATGTCCGAGCCGGCGCGGAGCGCCGTCTCGCTGATCCGATAGGGATCCGGAACACCCGCCTTCGGTATTGTCTGAGCCCGACAGCTCAGGAGGAGGAGAGCCCGTGAGCACTGATACGCAGACACCGGCTCGGGTTGATTCGCCGGCTCCCTGGCGGGCGGCGGCGGAGGACGATATCGCGGCGCTGGCGGCCAGCAAAGACACCTGGGCGCGCATGCCGATCGCCGGCAGGATCGAGCTGCTGCGAACGCTTGCGTCCAACACCTCTTGCCACGCTGAGCGCTGGGTGCGTGCCGCCTGCGGCGCCAAGGGCTTGGAGCTGACCTCGACTCTGGCCGGTGAGGAGTGGACGTCGGGCCGTGGGCGCTTCTGTTCAGTATCAACCGGCTGATCGAGACGTTGACCGCCGTCGCCGAGAGCGCACACCGCGTCTGCCGAGCAGGCGCGTGCATTCGCGCCCCGATGGCCAGGTCGTTGTTGACGTCTTCCCGCAGAGCACCTGGGACAGGCTGCTGCTCAACGGCGTCAGCGCGCAGGTCTGGATGCAGCACGGGGTCACCGCGCGCAACCTCGCCGACACCATGGCGGTGTTCTACAAGCAGCGCCGACCCCAGGGGAGCGGTGGTGCTTGTGCTTGGAGCTGGGAACATCGCCGGCATCGCTCCGCTCGACGTGCTCTACAAGCTGTTCGCAGAGGGACTGGTGTGTCTACTCAAGATGAACCCTGTCAATGAATATCTCGGCCCGATCTTCGAGGACATCTTCGCCGACCTGGTCTCCGCGGGATTCGTCCGCTTTGCGTACGGCGGCGCCGAGGCCGGCGAGCGCCTCACCAGGCACGTGGGCATCGACGAGATTCACGTCACCGGTAGCAGCCGCACCCACGCCGCCATCGTCTTCGGCACGGGTGACGAGGGTGCGGCGCGCAAGGCGCGCACCGAACCGATCAGCACCAAGCCGATGAGCAGCGAGCTCGGCAACGTGAGCCCGACCATCATCGTGCCCGGACCGTGGTCGCAGCGCGATCTCCGTTTCCAGGCAGCCCATATCGCCACCCAGAAGCTGCACAACGCCGGCTTCAACTGCATCGCCGCCCACGTGGTGATCACCAAGCAGGGCTGGTCGCTCGGCGAGCCGTTGCTGCGCGAGGTCGCCCGGGTGATGTCGGCAACGGCCATGCGGCCGGCCTATTACCCCGGTGCGGCTCAGCGTCAGCAGTCGTTGGCGCAGGCCCATCCGCGAGCAGAGACACTCGGCGGTGACGACGATGCGCCGACAACGCTGATCACCGGGCTGGACAGCAACGATGCGGCTGAGGTGTGTTTTCGCAGCGCGTTCGCGGCGGTTCTGTGCGCCACCAGCCTCAGCGCCGGGGACGTCGACGACTACCTCGAGCGCGCCGTGGATTTCTGCAACGAGTCGCTGTGGGGTACGCTGGGGGCCAATATCATCATCCACCCCACCACGGCGCGGTTGCATGCGGCCGCGCTCGATCGCGCCATCGCACGACTTCGCTACGGCTGCATCGGGGTCAACGCATGGACAGGCGTCGGCTTCCTGCTCACCCAGGCGAGCTGGGGTGCGTTCCCCGGCTACCCACGCAGCCTTGCTCACGGTCGGCCGACGCTGCTGCCCACCCCGCCGTGGTTCGTGACCCATCGCCGCGCGCACCTGGTCGGTGAACAACTCACCCGTTTCGAGGCCGATCACGCCATCAGGCGCGTCCCCGGCATCTTCGCGGCGGCGCTTCGCAGTTGAACCATCGCCGATGAGCGAGGAGATGACCCCCGGCGATCGCTTCCACGATCCGCGGGCCTGGGGCGCCAGCGACCTCACCGGTCCGCACGTGTGGCGCACGCTCGACTACCGGCGCACCGACTGGCAGCCGGGCTCCACGACCATCGAGTGGCAGGCAACAGCCGACTACTGCTTTCCGACCGCCGGCGGGCCGGTCGTGCACGGCGGGCTGGTCACCGCGCTGCTCGACTCGGCGATGGGCGGCGCCTGCTGGACGCTGCTCGACAACGACCAGGTGTTCCTGACCGCGGACCTGAGCGTTGAATTCCTCCGAGTGTCCAGGCCGGAGCTTCTGCGGGCTGTGGGCACGGTCATCCGTCGCACCCGGCGGGTGATGTTCTGCTCGGCGGAGATGCGCAGCGCCGATGATCGCCTGCTCGCCACGAGCCGGTGCACGCAGCTGGTGCTTCCCGATTCGGGTCCCTTCGGTCGGCACGCGGCGCCCGATGCCACTGGCGCGCCACCGCAGGACGCGCGTGGCTGAGGCGCACAACCTCGCGGTGCTGGCGGAGAGCACGCAGGAGCGCCTCGGTGACCACGACGCGCTGGTGTTCGAGGGACGGACATTCCGATCAGGTGAACTGGCCGAACGGAGCCGGCGCGCGGCGGGTGGGCTCGCCGATCTCGGGGTAGGGCTGGGCGATCGCGTCGTCGTGCTGATGGCCAACTGCCCCGAGGTGGTGATCACGTACAACGCGGTATGGCGCGCCGGCGCGGTGGTCACCCCGGTCGTGTTCCTGGTGACCGCGGATGAGCTGCGCCACATCCTGGTTGACTCTGGCGCGGTCATCGTGGTGACCTCCGGGGAGCTGCTCGCCACCGTCCTGGCCGCAACCGATGGTGTCGCCACAGTGCGCCACGTTGTCGTGGCCGGTGCCTACGCGGCCCCGCCGGGCACAGCAGCAGGTCCGCGTCCGCTCGACTTCGGCGACCTCGAGAGTGGCGATGAACGACGTCTGGTCGACCGCGACGACGGGAAGCTGGCGGCGCTGATGTACACGGGCGGCACCACCGGCCGTGCCAAGGGCGTCGCCCTGAGTCACGGCAATCTCTGGTCGTGCGCCAAGAGCCTGTGGGAGACGACCTACGTTCCCGGTTTGACCCGGGTGCTGGTGCCACTGCCCCTGTCGCACGCGTACGGCATGATCGTCACCGTTGTCGGCATGCACGCTGTCGAGCCGGGCCTGGCGGTCATCCAGCGCTGGTTCAATCCCGGCGAATGGGTGTCGCTGGCACAGCAGTGGCATGCCCAACGATCCGCGCTGGTGCCGGCGATGGTGCAGATGCTGCTCGGCGAGCCCCTGGAGGACGCGGATCTCAGCTCACTCCGCTACGTCGGCAGCGGCGCGGCGCCGCTGTCGATGGACGTGCTCGCCGAGTTCGAGCGCCGCGTGCCATCCGCGGAGATCCTCGAGGGATACGGCTGCACCGAGACGTCCGCGGTGATCTCGTCCACCCCGCCGGGGCGGCGGCGACTCGGCAGCGTCGGACTGCCGATCGCCGGGTGCACGGTGCAGATCCTGGCCGACGACGACTCGCCGCTCCCAGTTGGCGATGACGGTGAGATCTGTGTGCGCAGTCCGTTTGTCATGGCCGGTTACTGGAACGCTGAGGAGGAGACCGCCACTGCGCTTCGCGGCGACTGGCTGCACACCGGCGACATCGGTCACCTCGATTCGGATGGCTACCTGTACGTCGTCGATCGCAAGAAGGACCTGATCCTTCGGGGTGGGTTCAACGTCTTCCCGCGCGACGTCGAGGACGTGATGCTGTCTCACCCGCAGGTCGCCATGGCCGGCGTTGTGGGCAGACCCGACCAACGGCTTGGCGAGGAGGTGGTGGCCTTCATCAGCCTGCGCCCCGGCGCAACCGTGGATGTCGACGACCTGATCGCGTACGCCCGCGCCAAACTGGCGCCCACCAAGTACCCGCGCGAGATACGTCTGCTCGACAGCGTGCCGCTGACCAGTGTCGGCAAGCTCGACCGCAAGGCACTGCGCCGACTGGTCACCATTCCCACCTGAGTCGCCAACCGGCCATGAGGTACGCTGCGGCGCCGTGGACTTGAGCCTGACGCCCGCCGAGCTCGCATTCCGCGACGAGCTTCGCGAGTGGCTCGTCGCGCACCATCCCGGGCCGGATCCCGCGGACACCGAAGGGTCGATCGACCACCGCCTTGGTTGGCAGAGAACCCTCTTCGACGCGGGGTACTCGGGGATCTCATGGCCGCGCGAGCATGGCGGGCGGGGAGCGACACTGATGGAGCAGGCGATCTTCAACGAGGAGCTGGTCCGCGCCCGGGCTCCGTCGCCCGCAAATGTCATCGGGCTAGTGATGGGCGGCCCGGTGATCATCACCCACGGAACCGACGATCAGCGCGCGCGCTTCCTGGCGCCGATCCTCAGAGGTGAGGAGATCTGGTGCCAGGGTTTCAGCGAACCGAACGCCGGCAGCGACCTGGCAGCTTTGACCACCCAGGCGGTGCGCGACGACAACGGATGGAGGATCAACGGTCAGAAGGTGTGGACATCCTTTGCGCACCGAGCCACGTGGTGCATGTTGCTCGCCAAGACCGGGGGCGGCGACCGTCATCGCAATCTCACCTTCTTCATCTGCAATATGAAGCAGCCCGGCGTCGAGGTGCGGCCACTCCGCCAGGCCACCGGTGACTCCGAGTTCAACGAGATCTTCTTCAACGACGCTCGTGTCCCGGACGAGAACGTGGTCGGTGCTGTCGGTGACGGCTGGAAGGTCGCAATCACAACTCTCATGTTCGAGCGCGCCGGGCTCAGCGCGGCGTCAGCTCTGGCAATTCAGCTCAAGCTCGACGAGCTCGCCGAGCTGATCCGCGCCCGAGGGCGACAGCACGACGTCACCCTGAGCCGGCGGCTCAGCGCCCTGGTGGTGGCCACCGAGACGATGCGCCTCAACGGCTACCGTGGACTGTCTCGGGTCATCGAGCACGGCGTCCCCGGACCCGAGGGTTCGCTGGCCAAGATCCAGTGGGCGGACATCAACCAGCGCATCGGCGAGCTGGCCATGGACGTTCTCGGCGGCGAGGCTCTGGTCACCGACCCGGTGTGGACGCGCTGGATGCTGCGCGCCCGCGCCAACTCGATCGAGGGGGGCACATCCGAGATCCAGCGAAACATCCTCGCCGAACGCGTTCTCAACCTTCCGCGGATGCGCTGAGAACGGCTGATGAGGTTCGATCTCACCGACGACCAGCGCGCGGTCCGCGACGCCATCGACGAGCTCTGCCGGACGCGCTACAGCTCCGTGAGCGCCCGCGGCTATGGCTGCGGCGAGGATGATGGTTCGGCCCTGTGGCACGAGCTGGTCGCATCCGGGTGGACGGGTGTGGCGGTCTCCGAGGAGCACGGCGGTCAGGGGCTGGGCACCGTCGAGCTGACACTGGTGTGCGAGGGCCTTGGTCGCGCGCTGGCGCCGGCAACGTTCTTCGGCAACGCCGCTGCCGCGATGCTGGTCGCCGCTGCTGGAGACGAGGCGCAGCAGAAGCGCTGGCTTCGCGGGTTCGCCAGCGGCGAGGCGCGCGGGGCGCTGGGCAGTCTGCAGGCGGACGGCAGCGCCCTCGCCTACGACGCCGAAGGAGCCGCGGCGCTCGTGCTGGTGGCGCCGGGTCGGGCGGCGATCGCGGCCGCCGACGCCTGCACCTTCGAGAAGACGGATGGCGTCGACATCACGCGCAGGCTGACCCGGGTGAGGCTCGGCGCCGTGGACGATCTGCGCGGCGACGTCGACGCCGCTGTCGACCGCGTCGAGGTTGCACTCAGCGCGGAGCTGGTCGGCGTCGCCAACCGGGCGATGGATCTCGCCGTCGAGCATGCGCGCACCCGCCAGCAGTTCGGCCAGCCGATCGGCGTCCACCAGGCCGTGTCGCACCGCTGCGCCGACATGCTGCTCGACGTCGAGAGCGCACGCTCAGCCGTTCTCTGCGCCGCCTGGACCGCGGACAACCACCCCCAAGCTCTGCCGTTCGCTGCATCCGTCGCCAAGGTGGCCGCGGCGCAGAGCGCGTGGCGAACCACGACGGGCTCTCTGCAGGTCCACGGCGGCATCGGCTTCACGTGGGAGCACGACTGTCACCTTCTTCTGCGACGCGCAGTCGCGTCAGGACACCTCCTCGGCAGCGCTGAATGGCACCTCGACCGGGTCGCCGCCCAGCGCGGGCTCGGTCCCGCCGCAGCCTAGGGCGAGGGAATCGTCAGCGTCACCTCGGTGCCGCCACCTGATGGGCTCGCCGCCGCCACCGCGCCGCCGTGAGCCTCGACGATGTCGCGCACGATCGACAGCCCCAGCCCCGACCCAGCCGAGTCGGCGCCCTTGACGAAGCGGTCGAACACGCGGGGCAGCAGCTCCGGGTTGATGCCGCTGCCGCTATCGCTGACGGTGATCCGCACATCCGGTCCCGCTCTGGTTGCGGAGATATGCACGATTCCGCCGGCGGGCGTGTGGCGCAGAGCGTTGCCGACGAGGTTGGCGAGAACGCTGCGCAATCGAACCGAGTCCGCATCGATGGTGAGGCCGGCAGGGTCGATCACAGCGGCGAGCTCGACGCGCGCAACGGCCGCAGCCTCCCGGAACGCGGCGAAGGTGTCGTCGACGAGGATCCCGACGTCGATCTGTTCTCTGCGCAGCTGCAGGGCGCCGGCTTCGGCCAGCGCCAGGATGCGAAGGTCGTCGACAAGCACCTCGAGCGTGCGCGCCGCCGCGAGCACCGGCCGGAGGTGCTCGGCGTCCGCAGCATAGACGCCGTCGACGATCCCCTCCGCCTGGCCGCGGATCACGGTGATCGGCGTGCGCAGCTCGTGGGCGACGTCGGCGAGCACCGATCGGCGGCGCGCCTCGTCGGCCTCGAGGCGGCTGCTCATGGCGTTGAACGCGCGAGCCACCGATCGCAGCTCGCTGGGGCCACGCACCGGAACGCGAGCAGAGTAGTCACCGGACTCGATGCGCTGCGCGGCCTCGACGATGCGCGTCGCAGGCGCGGTCAGCCGGCGCAGACCCGCCGCGGCCACCAACACTGCGCCGATGCCCAACACAAGCACCACCCCGGAGATGGTCCGCGCAAACGGTGCCGAGCCCACCGCTCCGGTGACGCTGAGCAGCAGCCACACCAGGGCAGTACCGGTGCCCGCGAGGACGAGCAGCAGGGCCAGCACGGCACAGCCGACGCGGCGCGCCGCGTGTCTGCCGTGCCGTCGCCAATCCTCACCGCGCTGCGGTGGCCAGGGGCGATCGTCCGGCCACCACGGCGGCCGGGCGCGGCCCGAGCCATACCACTCCCTTCGGTCGCCACGACGCGGGCTCACCCCACTCTGTCCGCCAGCCGGTAGCCGACACCGAAGACCGTCTGGAGATGCTGCGGCGCATGCGGGTCAGTTTCGATCTTGCGGCGGATGTTCTTGACATGGGCGTCGATGGCCCGTTCGTAGGACTCAACCGCCACACCGCGGACAGCGTCGAGCAGCTGCGCGCGGGTGAAGACCCGGCCCGGCTGACGCGCCATGTGGAGCAGCAGGGCAAACTCCGTCGCGGTCAGCTCGACGCGACGTCCGTCAACCACCGTCTCCATGCGCGGGACGTCCAGCTCGATGCTGTCGCCCACCTTGACCACGTCACCCTGCACCTGCCTCGCGTCGGTGCGGCGCAGCACGGCACGCACCCGGGCCACGACCTCGCGCGGGCTGAAGGGCTTGGTGACGTAGTCGTCAGCACCGAGCTCCAATCCCGAGACCCTGTCCGCCTCCTCGGTGCGCGCGGTCAGCATGATGATCGGCACCTCACCCTCGCGCCGCAGGGCGCGGGCCACGTCGAGGCCGTCCAGCCTGGGCAGCGTGAGGTCGAGGATGATCAGGTCGGGTCTGTGCCGCCGTGCCGTCACCACGGCGGTGGCGCCATCGGCGGCCGTGAGCACCGCGAACCCGGCGCGCTCCAGGTAGTCGCGAAGGATCCGCACGATCTCGGGTTCGTCATCGACGACGAGCACGCTCCTCACTGGCGACCATCCTAGGGCTGCGCCACAGGTCGAGCCGGGACCGTGACGTGGTCCCAGCCCGGCGGGGTCAGGCGCTGGCCGGCCGGCTCGCGGCGGACGGGTCGATCGGGATGTCGCCGTGAGCCTGGGTGTGCCAGGAGTCCAGCCGCTGCTCGAAACGGTCCCGCATGTGCGCGCGACCGCCGGGGTCGCGGTGCCCACCGGCGCCGCAGCTGAAACCACGGCGATGACGGCCACCGATGCCGAGGATGCGCGGCACGACCAGTGCGCCGACGAAGGTCAGCGCGGTGAATCCCGCGTCGTGGGTGGTGACCCCGACGGCGGTTGCCGCGGCGATGGCGACGAGCCCGAAGAGGCCACGAAGTTGACGGTTCTGCATGACGTTTCTCCCTCGAGAGTACGGGTTGACCTGTCCAGCAGCATGGCCGTGGCGTGTGCGCAGGATGTGAACGCCGCGCGGAGGTGTGTCGACCGTCGGGCCGCCTCAGCCGAGCAGGTCGCGAGCCACGGCGTCGTACAGCTCCACGGTGAGCCGCAACGACTCCTGGTCGACGCGCTCGTCGTTGCCGTGGAACATCGAGCTGTACTGCGCCAGCGTCATCGCGCGGCTGTACAGGGCCATGCCGTAGGCGGGGACCCCGAGCGCACGAAAGAAGCGCGCGTCGGTGCCGCCGGTGGTCAGTGAGGGGATGCAGGTGGCCTTCGGGTACACCGCGACGGCGGCACGGTTGATGGTTGCCCAGAGCGGCGTGTCGATCGGCGATTCACTGGGCTCGTCACGCTGGATGATCTCGACGTCGACATCGCCGCGCAGCGACCCCATCGCCGCATCGAGCATCTCGAGCACGTCCTCGTCGTGCTGGCCGGGCACCTTGCGGACGTCGACCTCGAGGTCGACCCGTCCCGGGATGACGTTGGTCTTGCTGCCCCCCTGGATGACGTTGGGGCTGACGGTGAGGTGGGTCAGCGCGTGAGCGGTGGGGGCAAGCTCGCGGGGCAGCTGCTCGATGCCCTCCCAGATGCGGGAGGGATCGACCAGCGCCGCCGCGACGGGCTGGTCGAAGCCCATCCCCGCCACCCAGCGGCGCCACGCGTCGGTGATGTGCGCGGTGGGACGGTGCGCGGCGAGCCGGGTGACCACCTCGGCCGCCTTGACCAGCGCGTTGTCGGCATGGAGCGGTCGCGAGCCGTGCCCCGGCGTGCCGTGCACGCGCAGGGACAGCCAGCAGATGCCCTTCTCGCCGACGCTGATGCCGATCCGCTCGCCGGCTGGGGTATGTTGCAGCACTCCGCCGTTCTCGGTGATCACGTAGTCACAGCGCACTGCTGCGCGCGCGTGCTCGACCAACCAGCCAGCCCCAAGGCCGCCGCCGGCCTCCTCGTCGGCGACAGCGAGGAAGAGCAGGCTACCCTGCAGGCGACGGCCTGACGCCGCCAGCCGGCGCGTGGCCACGGCCATCGAGGCGGTGAGGTTGAGCATGTCGATGGCGCCGCGACCCCACACCACCCCGTCGACCAGCTCGCCGCCCAGGGGATCGCGCTGCCAGCCCTCCGGCGCGAACGGAACGACGTCGGTGTGCCCCATCAGCATCAGCGTCGGCGCCGAGGGATCGGTTCCCGCGACGCGAGCCAGCAGCGAGGCGCGTCCCGGGTGCGATTCGAAGGTCGTCAACTCCACACCGGATCCGCGCACGTGGTCCGCGAGCAGGTCCGCGTTGCGCAGCTCCTGCCCCGAGTCGCGCGTACCGTCGTTGACGCAACCGTTGCGGATCAGTCGCTGGAGCAGGTCGGTCACCTCGGCGACGATCTCAGACATCTCGACCGATGCTAGCGAAGAGAGGCCAGGACGTCGGCAACACCGAGTGGGCCACCATAGCCCTCGTGCCAGCCCCTGTGGACCCCATGCCCCGACGCGCTGACCTGCGCAACCTGGCCATCGTGGCGCACGTCGACCACGGCAAGACCACGCTGGTCGACGCGCTCCTCAAGCAGTCGCGCGTGTTCGCGGCCCACGAGCAGGTGGGCGAGCTGATCATGGACAGCAACGACCTCGAGCGCGAGAAGGGGATCACCATCCTCGCCAAGACCACCTCGATCCGCTACCGCGGGGTCAAGCTGAACATCATCGACACCCCGGGTCATGCCGACTTCGGTGGTGAGGTCGAGCGCGTGCTTGGCATGGCCGACGGTTGTCTCCTTCTCGTTGACGCCGTCGAGGGCCCGATGCCGCAGACACGTGTTGTGCTCCGCCAGGCGCTGGCCCTGGGGCTGCGTCCGATCATCGTGGTCAACAAGATCGACCGGACCAACGCCCGCCCCGACGAGACCGTCGAGCTCACTCACGACCTGCTGCTCGAGCTGGCAACAGACGCCTCGCAGCTCGACGCGCCTGTGGTGTACACCAACGGCCGCGAGGGCACGGCGACGATGGATCTGCACCATCAGGGCACCACGCTCGAGCCGTTGCTCGACACCATCCTCAGCCACGTGCCGCCGCCTCCGGCCGATCCGCGAGCCTCCTTCCAGATGCTGGTGAGCAACCTCGACCACGACAACTACAGCGGCCGCCTCGCGCTTGGACGCATCAACAAGGGCATCCTGCGTGTCGGCCAGCAGGTGGTGGTGTGCACCGCGGACGGAGTCGGCCCGCGACAGCGCATCAGCACAGTGCTGACGGTTGAGGCGCTGCAGCGCGTCCCCGTCGACGAGGTTGCTGCGGGCGAGATCGTGTACATCACCGGGCTCGCCGACGTGGCCATCGGTGATACCGTCGCCGACGCCGACGATCCTGTGCCGCTGCCCCGACCCGAGGTCGGTGAGCCCACCCTGCGCATGCAGTTCTCGGTCAACCAGTCACCGCTGTCCGGGCGCGAGGCCACGCTCAGCAGCACCTCGCGCCAGCTGCGAGCGCGCCTCGAGCGCGAACTGCTCACCAACGTGGCTCTGCGAGTCGCCGACGGACCCACCGCCGATATCTTCGAGGTGAGTGGTCGCGGGGAGCTGCACCTCGCCATCCTCATCGAGACGATGCGGCGCGAGGGATACGAGTTCGAGGTGTCGCGGCCGGCGGTGATCACCCGCGACATCGACGGCCACCGCCACGAGCCGGTGGAGGAGTGCATCATCGACTGCGACGCGGACGCGGTGGGAGCGATCGCCGAGACACTCGGCTCGCGTGGCGCGCAGATGCAATCGATGCGCACCGACGCCGCCGGCCGCGCGCGGCTCATCCACCACGCCCCGACCCGGGCGCTCATCGGTCTGCGCAGCCAGATCCTCACGCTGACGCGCGGCACCGGGGTGATGTCGACGCGACTGCTCGGCTGGGAGCGCTGGCGCAACCTGCCGCCGACCACGCGCAATGGTGTGCTGACGGCGAGCCAGCCGGGCACCGCAGCGGCGTACGGGTTGCTCGGCTTGCAGGAGCGCGGCCAGCCGTTCATCGGCCCGGGAACCGTCGTGTACGAGGGCATGGTCGTCGGGCTCAATCGCCGCCCCGGCGACCTCCACCTCAACGTCACCAAGCAGAAGCAGAAGACCAACATCCGCTCGTCGACCGAGGACGCGACCGTCCGGCTGGTGCCGGCGCGCACCATGTCGCTCGAGGAGAGCCTCGACTTCATCGAGGACGACGAGCTGGTCGAGGTGACCCCCCGTGGCATCAGGCTGCGCAAGCGCGTGCTCAACGCCGATGAGCGCAACAAGATCCGCAAGCGCGGTGGTCAGTCCAGCTCGATCATGACCTCGTCGGCGTAGCACCAGTACCAGCCTTCGTCCGGCTCGAACGACTGGATCACGGGGTGAGTGGTGGCGCGGAAATGCTTGGTGGCGTGGGTCCCCGGCGACGAGTCGCAGCAGCCGATGTGGCCACAGACGGTGCACCGTCGCAGGTGGACCCATCTCTGGCCGGCAGCGAGGCACTCGACACAGCCCGTGCCACTGGGTGGCGCATCGGTGATGGTGTCGAGATGGCTGCAGGACTCGGCCATCCTCAGAGCCTACCGGACGGACGCCGGCCGAGGCCTGCGGCGGCGAAAGGTGGCACCCCCGGGATGGTTGGGCCGCTGGCCCTGGCGTCGCTCGGCGACGCCCATCGGCGGTGCGGCGATCCACCTGATGTCGCCGGTGTTGAGCAGATGGTCGGTGTCGGCCCCGGGCAGCTCAGGCGCACCGAGGCGGCGCAGCTTGCGCCACTTCTCGGCATCCTCGCGGGTCAGGAACGTGAACGCACGCCCGGCAGCCCCATTGCGCGCAGTCCGGCCGACGCGGTGGGTCAGCCATTGCGGGGTCTCGGGAAGCTCGTAGTTGACGACCACGGCGACGCCGCTGATGTCGAGGCCGCGGGCCGCCACGTTGGTGGCGACCAGCACGTCGGCCTGACCGCTGCGAAACATCGCGACCGCACGGTCGCGCGCGTTCTGCGAGAGGTTGCCCTGCAGCTCGACACTGCGATGTCCTCGTGCATTGAGGTCGCGCGCCAGGCCCTTGGCACCGTGCTTGGTGCGGTGGAACACCAGTGCCGATCCGTGGTGGCGGCGGAGCAGTCGCGACAGGGTGTCGACCTTGTTGGCCCGCTCCATGTGCAGGATGGCGTGCTCCAGGGTCGGCTCGCCCTGCATCGACACCCTGATGATCGCCGGCTCGGTCAGGTGGCGGTCGATCATGCGCTGCACCCACGACGGCATCGTCGCGGAGGTGAGCACGGTCTGGCGCCGGCTGGGGCCATCGCCGCGCGTCATCGCGATGATCCGCTCCACGTCAGGCGCGAAGCCCTGGTCGAGCATCTCGTCGGCCTCGTCAAGAACCAGGTACTCGACCGCGGCGAGATTGGCCTTCCCCTGGCTGGCCAGGTCGAGGATTCGACCCGGGCAGCCGATCACCACGTCCGGGCTGTAGCGAAGCGCGTTGAGCTGGCCGCCGTAGCCGACGCCTCCGTAGAGCATGGCCACGCGGAGCCCCTTGTCGATGCCGCGCAGCACGGCTCCGATCTGGTTGGCGAGCTCGCGCGAAGGCGCCACCACCAGCGCGCGCGCTCCGCAGTCGCGGCGGTGGCCGGCGAGGCGCTCGACCATGGGAATGAGAAAAGCGAGTGTCTTGCCTGACCCGGTCGGGGCTTCGGCGACCACGTCGCGACCGGTGAGCAGCAGCGGGATCGCTTCCGCCTGGACGGGCAGCGGCGTGGTGATGTGAGCCTCTTGCAGGGCCTGAAGTGTGCGCGGACGCACACCCATGTCAGCGAACGATGTCATGGATCTCCTGAGCCGTCACGGCTCTGCGCTTCCCCTCGAAGCTCTGGTCGGTTGCCTGGCTTGGGGAACCCGTGGCACACGGGGAGAGGAACCGCAAGAAGGGCAGCGGCGCAAGAAATGAGACGCCGCAGTCAATTGACACCCTACCACGTGGCGGTGACTTGGCGGCGAAACGCGAGTGTCGCAAAGGCACGCGGCTGGCCGAGCCCTTGGTCACGCAGCAGACGGAGGCCTCGCGGCCCTACTGTCACGCTGAGCCGTCGGCTCACCCGATTTCATGGTGCCGTTTGACGTCAACGGGGATCTCTGAGGGACGGCGTGAGGAAGTACTGGGCGTACCGGGTTGCCGAGGCTCTTGCCAACATGATGCCCCTGGCAGTCGCATACGCGCTGGCCGTCGCGGTCGTTCACGTGATGCTGATGTTGTCACCGGGGCGGTTCCTCGGCCTCAGCTCAAACCTGATGCACGTCGTCGGGGATCTCCCGCCGCGCCAGCTGCGCGCGCTGGTACGCGCCAACGCGCGCAACCTGGGCAGGTCGTGGATCGATGTGCTCCGAATGTCGCGCCCGAGCTCCTGCGCGCGCTGCCTCGACATCGAAGGTCTGGACCATCTCAACGCGGCGCTGGCGGGCGGCCGCGGTGTGGTCATGGTGGCCAGCCATCTCGGCCCATGGGACGCCGGGCTGGTCGCCTTCAATGCCGGTACGGGCAGGATCGCAGTGCTCGCCGAGGTCGTGCACCCACGCCGGCTGTTCGACCACCTGCGCCGCGGCCGCGCCCGGCTCGGGGTCAGCGTGATCCCCATCGACGTGGCCGCGATGCGTGCAGCCGACGCCGATGTTGCCCGGCGCATCGGTGCGGGCGCGTTGCGCCAGGTGTTCGGCGAGCTCCGCGGCAATGGCACGGTGGCGATCGCCATGGACCGCGACCTCACCGGCGCGGGCGTGCCGCTGCAGTTCTTCGGCGAGCCCACCCCGATCCCTCTTGGGGTTGTCGACATCGCAATCCGTTGCAACGCCGCGCTCGTCCCGGCATGGTCGCTGCGCCACGGCGGCAGGCTCTGCCTGTCCGCGATGCCGCCGATCCCGTACGACGTCGACGCACCGCGCGAAGCGGAGGTTCAGCGGGTGGCGCGCACCGTCCTTGCCGCCTTCGAGCCGGTGATCAAGCAGAACGCCGACCAGTGGCACGTGCTCGATCCCATCTGGCCGCAGCCTGCACCCGTGCGCACGCGATTCGCCGCGCTCCATCACGCACCTCTGCTGATCGCACTCTTCTGCGCCGCGCTGACGGCTGCGGGCCTGAGCGGCTGGGGACTCGGCCTGACCTCGTTCACGCGGACTCCCGATTGGTGGGTCAGGCCGGCTGTCGGGTCCGGGCTCGCTGCGATCGCGCTTGTGGCACTGCCGGGGGTGCTGCTCTGGGCACGCGTCAACCGCATCCGGTTCCTCGCCGCCGTGGGGCGTGCGGCGATGACCCTCACCACCGCGGCGCTGGTGACCGGTCTGAGCGGCGTGCTTGTCGGAGCACTGCGCAACTGATCAGCTGAGGGCCGGCCACAGCGTCGGTCCGTCCTGCGGGGCGAGGCAGATCCTCGCCCTGGCACAGCCGTAGCAGAGTCCCACGGATGGCTGCACTCCTGGCGCTCGTCTCCTCTGTCGGGTACGGGATCAGCGATTTCAGCGGCGGGCTCGCCTCGCGGCGGGCACCCGCGATAGCCGTCGTGCAGGTGAGCAACGCGCTCACGCTGGTGCTCGCGCTGCTGGCCGTGACGCTGCTGCCGGGGTCGGCCTACCGCGTGGCCGATGTCGCCTGGGGACTCGCTGCCGGAACGGTCGGTCTGATCGGGGTGGTGCTGCTCTACCGCGGACTGGCGATCGGGCCGATGTCGGTGGTGGCGCCGCTGACCGCGGTGCTCAGCGCCATCGTGCCCGTGCTCGTCGGCCTCCTCCGGGGCGAGCGACCGGGCCTGCTCTCGCTTGCCGGCGTGGGGCTTGCCGTGCCCGCGATAGCCCTGATCGGACGGCAATCGGAAGGGCGGCTCGGACAACCGGTCAGCAGGGGCGCGGTGCTGTCGGCGCTCGCTGCCGGGGTCAGCTTCGGCGGCTTCTACGTCCTGCTGGCCCAGACCGGCTCGAATGGCGGCGCCTGGCCGCTGGTTGGCCAGCGCGCTGCCTCGGTGGGCATCCTCCTCGGCCTCACCGCGCTCGCCGTGCGACGGGGCACGCCGGCGCTGCCGCACGGTCGCTCTCTGCTGCTGGCCATCCTCGCCGGCGTCACCGACTTCGTCGCCAACCTGACCTACGTGCTCGCCACCCATCGTGGCCTGCTCGCCCTGGTCGCCGTGCTCAGCTCCCTGTATCCGGCGACGACGCTGCTGCTGGCCCGGACCATGCTGCGCGAGCGTCTTGCCCGCGAGCAGGTGGGCGGCCTGCTCCTGGCCGCTGTGGCGGTCGCGCTCATCGCCTCCTGACCGAGGTCAGCGGGCGTGCGCGTAGTCTCCGATCGGGATCCCGGCGATGTCGTCGCTGTCTTCGGAGCGGGCTCTGGGGCCACGGCTGAGCGGAGACCGCCCGGCGATCAGGTCAGCCATCTCCTCGCACCAGAAGGCGAGGCCGCAGAACTGGTAGGTGAAGAAGCCCTTCGACAGCGCCGGGCTGTTCTTCTCGAAGACCTTGTGGCCGATGACCTGCAGGGTCCAGCCTGCCAGGAACAGGGGTACGCCGAGGCGTGGTCGGGCGACCATGAGTGGCATCGACGCGGTGACCGCGGGGATCCCCACCAGGTGGGTGGCGCGAACTCCCACGGTGGTGTGCTGGGAACGGTAGTACGCCATCTTCTCTTCGAAGGGCGCGCTCCGCGGCGGCACCTCGGTGTCGGCGGCGATCGGTGTCATCTCCATCACGATGAGGGTTCTCCCTGGTCCGCGACGGCGGCGTGGACGGGGCATGTCGGGGCGCTCCAACGGTGAAACGCCAATGCCCTGCGTAATTGTGGCGCACCGCGCCCGGCGAGGTTCGAGCAGTCGGGCGCAGCGCCGGCGTGCCATCATGCCCGGCCATGCGCGTCCAGCGGATTGAATCGCTCGACGGTCCCGACGGGCTTCGCCCAGCAGACATCCCTGAACCTGACGGCGACGGCCAGGTGGTCATCGCCGTGGCGGCGGCCGGCGTCAGCTTCCCCGACGTGCTGATGAGCCGCGGCCTCTACCAGACCAAGCCGCCGCTGCCCTTCGTTCCCGGGATCGAGGTTGCCGGCACGGTGAGAAGCGCGCCCGACGGCAGCGGCTTCGCCGCGGGCGATCGTGTCATGGCGGTGACCATGGTCGGCGGCTTTGCCGAGATCGCCACAGCGCCATCAGCCCTCACCTGCCCGCTGCCCCGGCAGCTCAGCATGGAGCAGGGGGCGGGACTGATCCTCAACTACCACACCGCCCACTTCGCGTTGACCCGACGCGCCGGCCTCACCGCCGGCGAGACGGTCGTCGTCCACGGCGCGGCGGGCGGGGTGGGCACGGCCGTGATCCAGGTCGCCAGGGCGCTTGGCGCGACCGTGGCGGCGGTCACAAGCAGCGCGGCCAAGGCGGACATGGCCCGCAGCGCCGGCGCGGACAGCGTCATCGACAGCGGCGAGGACTGGCCGGCCCTGGTGCGAACCCTCAACGCGGGTCGCGGTGCTGACGTGATCGTCGACCCGGTCGGTGGCGATCGCTTCGACGAAAGCCTCCGCTGCCTCGCCCCCGGTGGCAGGCTCGTGGTCGTCGGCTTCACGGAAGGCAGGATCCCGACCGTTGCTGCCAACCGTTTGCTGCTGCGCAACATCGCCGTCGTCGGCGCGGCATGGGGCGCCTGGTTGGGCGGAGATCCAGAGCTGTTTGTGGCGACGGTCGCTGCGCTGCACCCGATGATCGAGGCCGGCCAGGTGGCTCCGGCGCTCGGCGCCACCTACCCTCTGGGCGACGCTGCGGACGCGCTGCGGCTCATCGAGGGCAGACGCGCGATCGGCAAGGTTGTGCTCACGGTCTGAGCTACGACCCAAGCTTCCGACGGTGGGTCCGAAAACCGCCAGCCACGCCGCCGTGCCAGCGGCCATGCTTGGGTCATGCACGACGACTTCGACGCCTGCTACCGGGCAATCCTCAGCCGCGATGCGCGCTTCGACGGCCGCTTCTTCACCGCGGTCACGAGCACGGGCATCTACTGCCGGCCCATCTGCCCGGCGCAGACGCCCAAGCGGGCCAACGTGCGTTTCTACCCCAGCGCCGCCGCAGCCCAGGCAGCGGGTTTCCGCGCCTGCCTGCGCTGCCGGCCGGACCTTGCCCCGGGGCCCGTCCAGACCCCCGCCGGCGACCGCGTCGTCGACCGGGCGCTCCGCCTGATCGCCGCCGGCGCCGCCGACGGAGGGGCGGGGGTCGCCGCCCTTGCCCGCCGGCTCGAGGTCAGCGAGCGCCACCTCCATCGAGTCCTGTCCGCCGCCGTCGGAGCCGGCCCGTCGACGCTGGCCCGCATGCGTCGCCTCCAGACCGCCCGCACGTTGATCGAGCAGACGGCCATGCCCATCACCGATGTTGCGTTCAGCGCCGGCTACTCGTCTCTGCGCCAGTTCAACAGCGAGATCCGCGCCGGGACCGGCCGCCCACCCACCGAGCTCCGTCGCCGCGGTTCTGCCGGCCACGACGGGGAGGGTGCGATCACTCTCCGGCTCGGCGTCCGACCTCCCTTTGACGGCTGCGCGTTGCTGGCATTCTTTGCGCAGCGCGCCGTGGCCTCGGTCGAGCGCTGCTCATCGGTGTCCCTGACGCGCTCTCTGTCGCTGCCCAATGCCGCGGCCGTCGTGGAGCTCGAGCCCCAGCCCGCGCAGCTGCTGGTACGGCTGTGGCTCGACGATGTCCGCGACCTCGGCGCTGCGGTGGACGCCTGTCGCCGGCTCTTCGACGTCGACGCCGACCCCCAGGCCATCGCCGCCGTCCTCGGCGCAGATGCGCTGCTCGCGCCGCTCGTCTGCGCCCGACCGGGGCTCCGGGTGCCGGGCTGTGTGGATGGCGTGGAGATCGCCATTCGAGCTGTGCTCGGGCAGCAGGTCTCCGTCGCCCGCGCCACCGCGCTCGCCTCGCGACTCACCGAGCACGTGGGCGCGCCGCTGCCCCGCCCGCGCCACGGCGTTGAGCGCATCTTCCCGACCGCGGCGGCCGTCGCGAACGCAGACCTCGGCGGGCTCGGGCTCACCGGCGAGCGCGCGGCGACACTGCGCAGGCTGACTGTGGCAATCGCCAATGGGGACATCGACCTCACACCCGGTGCGGACGCGCCCGAGACGGTGCGCCGGCTGCTGTCGATTCGGGGCATCGGCGCGTGGACCGCCACGTACGTCGCCATGCGCGGGCTGCGCGACCCCGACGCCTTCCCGGCCGGTGACCTCGGGCTGCGTCGGGCCGTCGCCCAGGCCGGCGGGGAGAACGGCGCTGCGCTGCTCAGCCGGGCCGAGCGCTGGCGCCCGTGGCGCGCCTACGCCACGGTGCACCTCTGGAACCAACTGTCGCATCCCGCCCACACCATGGAGAGAGCATCGTGACCCTGATCACCACCACAGTCGCCACACCGCTGGGCGACCTGTCGCTCATCGGCAGTGAGGACTGCCTGCACGTGGCCACGTTCACCAGCGACATCGATGAGCTGCGCGACCGGCTGCAACCATCGCTCCGCCGTGAGCCGGTTCGCCACGGCGACACCAGCGCTGCGGCGGCGCTGCGCGACTATTTCGCCGGGGAGGTCGGCGCTCTCGACACCGTCACCGTCAGCCAGCCGGGCAGCCCCTTCCATACCAGGGTCTGGGCGGCGATGCGCGAGGTGGCCGCGGGTACCACCGTGAGCTACGCGGAGCTCGCCGCCAGGGCCGGGGCGCCGCGGGCCGTCCGCGCGGCCGGCTCGGCCTGCGCCCGCAATGCCATCTGTCTGTTCGTGCCCTGTCACCGCATTGTGCGCAGCGATGGGTCTCTGGGCGGTTATTACTATGGTCTCGATACCAAGCGTCGCCTCCTGGAGCACGAGCGCGGCCACTGAGTCCCAGTGGTCGCGGTCAGCCGCGAGCGCACCGCGAGGTGATCGAGGGGCGCAGCTCACGGAGGCACACCAATCAAGAAACGCGACGCGGGGAACTGGAACGGGGTGCTTGCGCGCGTGCTCACCCGTCAGCACGTCCGCGCCGTCTACCAGCCCATCCTGCACCTCGACTCGCGCACCGTCGCGGGTTACGAGGCGCTGGCGCGGCCGGCCAACGTCGCCGACGACGGCAGCGTGGAGGAGTTCTTTCGCACCGCACGCGCCGAGGGTGTGACCCGCGACCTCGACTGGCTCTGCCGCCGCGCCGCGCTGGTCGGAGCCCGAGGCATGGCCGATGGACCGTTCCTTTCGCTGAACCTCAACCCGGACGCGTTGCAGAACGGCGAGGCCGACGCCGAGTCGCTGGCCCAGCTGCTGAGCGACTCGGGTCGCCCGGTGTTGGGGGTCGTCATCGAGGTTGTGCGGCCCACGACGGTTGCCGACGTGGCCACGCTGATGGACCTGCTGCGGCCCTACCGTCGCCGCGGTGCTCGCCTCGCCGTCGCTGTCAACGCGGGCGAGGAGGCGTCTCTGCTGGCGTCCAGCGAGCAGCCCGACTTCGTCAAGCTGTCGCGTCCGACCGTCGCCGCCATGGCCGACCCCGCTCGTCGCGGCTTCGCCGAACGCTGTGCGGCGCGGGCAGGGCTCGGTGGACCCACGCCGATCGCCGAGGGCATCGAGAACGAGGCCATGGCGCGGCTGGTCGCGCAGGCAGGCATCAAGCTCGGCCAGGGATACCATCTCGGCCGCCCCGCCGCCATGGATCGGGAAGGCCGGCTCGACGCCGAACCCGCGTCCCAGGCCGTCGTGAGCGCGCCGGGCTGACGCCTTGTGTCGGCTCTGCTGACACAGCGCCCGTCGCGGCGGACGCGGCAGGATGCAGAACGGAGACCAAAACCGTCACCCTGTACGTGGAGAGGGAGACGTCCGACGGTTGACCTGGGACTGGGAGCGACGAAGAGAGCATGCCAACTGCAACGCTGACGCAGACGCGCGCCAACGGCGCGGCGCTCGATCCGCTGGTGATGGCGGCCGAGGGTCTGATCGTGCGCGGCAAGGAGCACGGGGAGATCCCCGCCGACGACATCATCGCCGCCTTCCCAGATCTCGAGCTCGAGCCCGACGCCCTGGAGCGATTGTTCGACTCGTTCAGGCAGATGGGCATCGCCATCGCCGGCGAGGGCGTGGAGAATCCAGACGAGGAGGAGGACACTCCGGCGCTGGTCGACGTCAGCACGGCGGTGTCGCTCGACGACCCGGTACGCATGTACCTGCGTGAGATCGGCGAGGTTGCCCTGCTCACCAAGGAGCAGGAGGTGCTCTACGCCCAGCGCATCGAGGCCGGCGATGACGACGCCAAGCACCTTCTTGCCGCGGCCAACCTCCGACTTGTGGTCAGCATTGCCAAAAAGTACTTCGGGCGCGGCATGCCATTCCTCGATCTCATCCAGGAGGGCAACCTGGGCCTGTTGCGTGCGGTCGACAAGTTCGACTACCACCGTGGGTACAAGTTCTCGACGTACGCGACCTGGTGGATCCGGCAGGCGATCACCCGCGCCATCGCCGACCAGGCGCGCACCATCCGCATCCCGGTGCACATGGTGGAGCTGGTCAACCGCCAGGCCCGCGTCGCCCGCCGGCTGGTGCAGGAACTGGGCCGTGAGCCCGACGACGAGGAGATTGCCGAGGAGCTCGGGCTGACTCCGGAGCGCGTCAAGGAGATCCGCCGCGTGGCCCAGGACCCTGTGTCGCTTGAGACGCCCGTCGGTGACGATGGCGACGCCGAGCTCGGCGAGCTGATCGAGGACACCGGGGCGATCCGGCCCCAGGACGCAGCCGCCAGCACGATGCTGGGCGTCGAGGTGGAGGACATCCTCGACACGCTCACGCCTCGCGAGCGGCGCGTCATCCAGCTCCGTTTCGGGCTCGTCGACGGACATCCACGAACGCTCGACGAGGTCGGCCGTCGATTCGGTGTCACCCGCGAGCGCATCAGACAGATCGAGGCGAAGGCGCTGCGCAAGATGCGCCACCCTTCGCGAAGCCGCCGGCTCGCCGACTTCCTCGACTGACCACCTGGCTACACTGGCCGCAACGGCGCGGCCTGCGCCGGGTGGAGGGAGATTGCCATGGCCACAGTTCGCGAGGACGTGATTCCCACGCTGGAGCGCAGCCCGCTCTTTGCCGGGCTGGACAAGGAGCAGATCCGCAATGTCGCCGAGCGCTTCGACGACTCGACGTACCTCGCCGGCCACGGCGTGCTCACCGAGGGGCTCTCGGGACCGGACTTCTTCATCATCCTCGAGGGCGAGGCCGACGTCATCGTCGACGGCAACGTCGTCCACCATCTGCAAGCCGGTGACTTCTTCGGCGAGGTGGCTGCCCTCGATGGCAAGTCGCGCACCGCCAGCGTCAGAGCAACCTCACGGCTGCGCTGTCTCACGCTGGGCGACGGCAGCTTCCGCCAGTTCCTGATCGAGAACCCGGTCATCGCCGTCAACCTCCTCCCGGAGATCGTCCGGCGCTTCCGCTCGGTGGCGCCGAACGCGCGGCCGCTGGACGAGAAGCTCGCCGACTCCGCCTGAGGGCGGCGCGAGCTCGGTCAGGCGCGCACGCTCATCGCCAGCGCCGAGTCGATGGCCAGCCGGAGGGAGGCGGCATCCCCCGCCGCGCGCACCACCGCCACCCCCGCGGCGCCGGCCCGGATGCAGAGGCCGGCGTTGCCGGCGTCGACGCCGCCGATCGCGACAACGGGGATGTTGACCGCAGCGCACATCGCCGCCAGCGCGTCGATCCCGATCGGCGCGCCTGCGTCTCGTTTGGTGGGGGTGGTCCAGACCGGGCCGGCGCCGATGTATGCGGCACCGAGCGCCTGCCCGTCCTCGGCCTGGGCCACGTCCTGTGCGCTGATCCCCACCAACAGGCCGGCCGAAAGCGCCCGTTGCGCACCGCTGTCGGTCTGGCCCAGGTGCACGCCGTCGGCACCACACCGCAGTGCCGCCTCGACGTCATCGTTGATGACGAGCATGGCCGGAAGGTGGCGCAGCCGGAGCCCCATCGCGGCGCGTGCGGCGGTGCCCGCGTCCTTGAGCCGCACCTGCACAACGGTGGCACCGGCGGCGACCGCGCGCTCGGCCACGTCGACATCGTCGACCACGGCATGCAGCCTCATCGGCTGCTGACCTTCGCACGCTCGTCCACTGTGTCGGGCAACAGCGCGTAGAGCGCGTCATAGAGCGCGGCGTGGAACGTGCCTGGCCCGCTGCTGTGCCGGGCCGCGTCTTCGCCGGCGACGCCGAGCGCCACCAGGGCCTCGGTGGCCGCCAGGAGCGGCTGCTTGCGATTGACTGCCGCAAAGCAGCCGGTTATGGCCGAAGCGATGCAGCCGGTGCCGGTCACCGTGGCCAGCAGGGCATGTCCGTTGGCCACGAGCAGCGTGTTGTGACCGTCGCTGACCGCGTCGATCGGGCCGGTGACCGCCACCGTGCAGCCGAGGGTCCGTGCTGCCGCCCGGGCGAGCTCACCGACGTCGTCGATGTCACCGATGGACTCGACGCCGCGGATCTGCGCAGTCCGGCCGGCCAGCGTTGCCACCTCGGCCGCGTTGCCGCGCACGATGGCCACCGCCACCTCATTCATGATCCGCTGTGCGCTCTGGGTGCGGAGCGTGGTCGCCCCTACGCCAACGGGGTCGAGCACGACCGGGATGCCTGCTCGATCCGCGGCCCGGCCGGCCAGGATCATCGATTCGACCCATTCGCGGGTCAGGGTGCCGATGTTCAGCACCAGTGCACCGGCGACACTGGCCATCTCGGCCACCTCCTCCGGGGCATGGGCCATCACCGGCAGCGCGCCGATGGCGAGTGTGGCGTTGGCGGTCTCGTTCATGACCACGAAGTTGGTGATCTGGTGCACCAGGGGGCGCTGTTCGCGCATGCGCCGCAGCGAATCGCCGGTGGCCAGGTCGGCGGTTTCTGTCACCTGCTCCCTCCACTGGCGACCATCGGCCGCGCCTGGACACGGCTGCGGACATCGAGCACGTCCACCGGTCCGTCGCCGCCGCCGATCTCGGTCAGCCCGCGGGCGATCGCCGCGGCCGCGATGGCGGCGGCATGGCGCGCGGCCTCCTCGAGCGGCCATCCCTGGGCGATGAGCGCGGCCAGGGTCGCCGAATGTGTGCACCCCGCTCCGTGCGTGGCCGCGATGCTGTGTCGAGGGACTCCGATCTCGAGGTGGCGCCGTCCGTCGAAGAGGTGGTCGACGGGGTCGTCACCATGACCCCCGGTGACGATCACCGCCGCAGCGCCCATCGTGTGCAGGCGCTCGGCCAGCTCACGACGCGAACCGCCCGTTCCGGTCAGGGCTCGGGCCTCGAGAACGTTCGGGGTGATGACGGTGGCCAGCGGGAAGAGGCTGCGGACCATCGCACCCACGGCGTCCTCACGCAGCAGCCGCGCCCCGGAGCTGGCCACCATCACCGGGTCAACCACCAGGGGAACCGGGTGGGTGGCGAGGAACGCGGCGACGGACTCGATGGTCTCCGCGGAGAAAAGCATCCCGGTCTTGGCGGCATCGACGCCAATGTCGTCGAACACGGCGGCCAGCTGGGTGTCGACGAACCAGGGCGGAACAGTGTGCACCGCGCGCACCTCGCGCGTGTTCTGGGCGGTGAGGGCCACGATGACGCTGCTGCCGTGACACCCTGCCGCCGCAAAGGCGCGCAGGTCAGCCTGGATGCCCGCGCCGCCCCCGGAGTCGGACGATGCGATGCTCAGGACCCGAGCGATTCGACTCACGTGCACTCCCTACGCTGGCATGACCCAGATCAGGTTCGCGGGTATGATCTCAGCCTCGCATGGGGCACCCCGGTGACCGCAATCTACCATCTCGTAGCGCCGGCTGAGCGTTCGAGGTGGTGGCTGACACTCATTGCTCGAGGCGCGCCCGGGCGGCGCGCAGCCGCTGCACGGTGACCTCAGGCCCGATGAATGCCATGGCGTCGAAGACAGGCACTCCATGTGCCCTGCCGAGGATGGCGATGTAGAGAACGCGAAAGCCATCGCGCGCCCGCACCCGCCGGGCCTCGACCAACGTGGTGAGCCTTTCGCGCATCGCCGTCACATCCTCGAGGGCGCCCTGCTGCACCTCGCCGCAGGCCGCGTCGAGAAGAGCGATCGCCGTCTGCGGGTCCACCCTTTGAGGTGGGAACTCGACGCCGTCGTCCCACGGAGCGTCGCCGAGCAGGGGAGCGGCGAGGGTTGTCGCGTCGCGCATCACGACCATCCGCTCCTGGAGCATCGGCACGAGCTTTCGCCGGGTCTCCTTGCTTGTCCCCGGCAGCCAGAACTCGAGCTGCTCGACGAGCTCTTCGGTGGACAGACGCCTGATGTGCAAACCGTTGAGCGAATCGAGACGCTTCTGGTCGAACACCGCGGCGGAGGCGTTGACGCGGTCGAGTGAGAATCGCTGCACCAGCTCTGCGGGGGTGAAGAGCTCCTGCTCGGTGCCCGACGACCAGCCGAGCAACGCCATGGCATTGACCAGGGCAGGCGCGAGGTATCCGAGCTCACCGTACTCGAGGACGTTGCGTGCTCCTCGCCGCTTGCTCAACTTGGTCTTGTCCTCACCGAGCACCGGCGGCACGTGAGCGAAGCGAGGCGGGGTCCACCCGAAAGCCCTGTACAGCCCGAGATGCTTGGGTGTTGACGGCACCCATTCGTCGCTGCGGATCACGTGGGTGATCTCCATGAGGTGATCGTCGACGACGACGGCGAGGTGGTAGGTGGGAAAGCCGTCGGACTTGAGCAGCACCTGGTCGTCGATATCGGCGTTGTCGAAGGAGATCTCACCGCGGATGATGTCGTCCCAGACCGTGCGGCCGGGCTCGATGCGCTGCCGGAGCACAGCGGAGACGCCGGCCGCGCGCTCGATTGCGACCTGGTCCTGGCGTGTCAGGCAGCGGCGGTCGTAACGCGTCGGCTGATGAGCCGCCTGCTGCTGTTCGCGCATCTGTGCAAGTCGGGCTGGGGTGCACGTGCACCAGTACGCCGCACCAAGTTCGAGGAGACGCTCGGCGTGCTCCTTGTAAACCTTGGTGCGAAGTGACTGCACGTACGGCCCGTGCGGGCCGCCCACCTCAGGGCCCTCGTCCCAGCCGAGGCCAAGCCAGAGCAGCGTCTCCATGATCAGTGCCTCGCTGCCTTCGAGGTAGCGCTCCTGGTCGGTGTCCTCGATGCGGAGTACGAACGCTCCACCGCTCGACCGTGCCGCGAGCCAGGCGAACAGCGCCGTCCGCACCGAGCCGAAATGCAGGGGCCCGGTGGGCGAAGGTGCGAAGCGAGTCCGCATCGGAGTGCGGCCTTCGGTCACCTCGGGGCGGCGATGATCAGTGCCACGATCGTCCAGCTGATCAGTGCAACGACCAGCAGAGGGCCGTCCCAGCTGCGCGTGACCACGCTGACCACGCTCACCGTGCCGCCCCCGCGCGGGGAGTCGCCGACGTGGGCCACGCCTCCCGCACCCGGCCTGCCGATGTCGCCCATGCCCCAAGGCGGAGGCGGCGCCGGCGGCCCGCTGCGCGGCGTCACGTGGAGGCGCTCCTCGCGCTGGCGGGCGCGGTCGTCGAGCAGCACTCCGGCGATGACCATCGTCCCGAAGCCGCCGGCGCCGAGGCCGAAGAGAATCAGGATGACGCCCAGCGCCACGTTCAGATAGTCGTTGTACGCGTGAGGGCCGATCAGCACCAGGATGCCACCAGCGATCAGGGCGACGGCGGTGAGGCCGAAGCCGACCATCTTGCTGAAGAGCTCTCGGAAGGACATGGGTCTCCCGCACGCGGACAACGACGCCGCCGAGTATAGAGAAGGCGGGCTCGACGGTTGCGAGGCTGCGAACCTCGGTCTAGCGGGCCACTCGGGAGCTGCGCAGGTGGGCGACAGCGGGCGAGTGGACGCGCTCGACGCACTCGTATCCGTGTGTGCCGTGCACCTGACCGAAGCTGCGGGTGGCAGATGCCCAGTCGTGCAGGCGCAATCCGCCCACCCCGAGCGGGTTGTCGTTCATCGGCGCAGACTACTCCGGGGGACTTGAGCCGCCACAATGACCGACATGCAGGGCGTTCGCACGATCGTCGCTGCGCATCAGTTCCGGAGGAAAACCGGGAGCTTGATGGCGCTTCCCCGATCACTGCGAATGCTCTCTGCGGTCGCCAGCATCGGCATGGGTGGGCTGCTGCTGACGTCATGCCAGGGGAATGCGGAACATGTCGCACAATTGCCCCCGACGCTGACCATGCGCCAGGTCACCGGCGGCACGGTGGCGTTTCAGTCGGGCATTCCAGTGCCGTCCTTCTCCTACCAGGAGCGTGGCCGCCTCGACCTCGGCATCGGGTGGCGGATGCAGGCGATTCCCCTCGATCAGGCGAGCAGCTTCAGTCCGCGCGATCAGTCGCTCCCCGCCATCGAGCAGGCCGCGGCTGGGCGCACCTCCGTCGGGTACGCTGACCAGACCTGGCAGCCTGTCAGCGTCCCCGGGGGTTCCAACCCGCCTCCCGCGCCCGCCTCGGTGGGTGCCTGGTACCGCCTCCATTTCAGCCTCCCCACCGACTGGCCCGACGGCGCGGTAACGCTCAAGTTCGCGACGGTCAACTATCTCGCCGACGTGTGGCTCAATGGTGCGTGGCTCGGCTACCACGAGGGAGGATCGACGCCGTTTGCCTTTGACGCGACGCAGCATCTGCACCGGGGATCCGCCAACGTGCTCGCCGTGCGCGTTGTCGATCCGCCCTTCGGGTCGCGCCTCGACGTCGTCCCCTGGGGCCTCACTGACTTCTGGAACTACGCCGGCATCATCGGCCCGGTGTGGATCGAGACCACCGGCTCCCCCTCGGTGGTGCGTGCCGACGTGACGCCGCACCTGGACGCCGCCGACGTCGATGTCGTCGTCGAGAACCGCGGCGGCGTCGACATCGACAACAGCAGCGTGCACATCGATGTCCTCCCCGCGCTGGTCACCGATACCAACCGGCTGGATCCCGACGCGCTCCATCTGGTGCCGGCGGGTGCTGCCCCGGTGGCGAGCACCACCCTGAACCCCGTCGACGTCCCGGCGGGCAACGTCCAGGTGCTGAGCACGCAGTTCGAGTTCCGGCAGCCGGACCTGTGGTCTTTGACGTACCCGGCCCTGTATGTTCTCGTGGTCACCGTCGACGTTGGCAATACCATGGTCGACCAGTTTGCCGACACCTTCGGCTTGCGCACCATCCACGTCGACTCGAGCCAGCCTGCCCTTCAGCTCAACGACCAGCGGGTGGTGTTCGACGGCGCCGCGATCCACAACGAGAGTGTCATCCCGGCACGAGCCGACGGCTCTCCCCGCGGCGGGCGCTGGCAGTCGCCGTCGGGAGTGCAGGACGTCCTTCGCCTGGCTGCACGGGCCGGGCTCAACCTGATCCGTGCCGACCATGCGCCCGCGGAGCCGAACCTGCTGCGGCTGAGCGACCGCACGGGCTTTGCGGTGTGGGAGGAGATCCCGCTGTACCACGAGACGCCGCAGACCTTCTCCATCGCCGCCGACCGCGGCATCGCCGTGCAGATGCTTCGTGAGATGGATCTGCGCGACATGAACCACCCATCCGTTCTCTTCCACGGCTTCGCCAACGAGGGCCTCGGCGTGGCGGAGCGAGAGAACCTGCTTGACCAGCTGTCGCAGGCCGAGCGTCAGGTGGATGGCACCAGGTTGACCGGACAGGCCATGTACGGGTCCAACCCGAGCGACCCGACCAGCCGCAATCTCGACGTCGCGGGATACACGATGTATGAGGGCGTGTTCTACGGTACCGACGCGGTGCACGGCACGGCCGCGGCGCTTGGCATCGCCCATGCCACGTACCCCGCCAAACCGATCATGGTCATGGAGTTCGGCCGGTGGTCCGACAGCGCAGCTGATGAAGCCGCGCAGGCCAAGGTGTTCTCCGACACGTGGAAGGCGATCTCGCCACTGCTCACGTCGCGTGCACACGGGTACGTCGCCGCGGCGGTTTGGTGGTCGCTCCAAGACTACTGGTCCGACCAGCCGGCCAACCCGGTCGAGCACTTCGGCATGTTCCACTCCAACGGCACCCCGCGAGAGGTCGCCGCCGTCGCCGAGAGCAGCTTCACCGGCCCGGTGCCGGCGCCGGACAATCCGGTTGTGGCATCTGGCGGCATCGGCCGGGTTCCCGTGGGCCCGGATTTTCGGTCGCTGGGGCTGTTGATGGCGTACGCGGCTGCCTTTGCGCTGGTCCTGATGAGCGCCGTCGCCGTTGCCCTGACATACCGGCGCAGACGTGGGTCAACGCCGTGACCGATCAGGCCACGCCTGCCGTCAGCGCCACGGTCATCGCGATGCCGATGCGCCGGGTGCTCGGCATCGGAGCGCTTGCCGGCTTCGTGCCCGGGTTTGTCGTCGGCTGCCTGCTCGGCGGCGTGGTGGCATGGGCAGCCGGCGCCGTGGTCAACTGGATGCAGCAGGTGAGCTTCACCACCGGAATGCGCGTCGCGCTGATGCCCCTGGGCAACCAGGTCAACGCGCTGCAGAGCACCCACGACAGCTGGTACCTCGTGGTCCCCGTCATCGGCCTGGTGCTGGGCGTGCTCACCGCAGCGATCGGCGCGCTGACCGCCGTGATCGTCGCCGTGACGCTGCCCAGCCGGGTCGGGCGCCCGGATGTCGTGCTGCGCATCGGGCGCCGCGAAGCCAGACGCCAGCGCTGAGGTCGCCTGTGAGGACTCCACTCGGCCATGGCCGGCTATACCCGCACGGGGAGTCGAACCCCGGTTACCACCTTGAAAGGGTGGTGTCCTAACCGCTAGACGATGCGGGCGTGCCGCGCATCTTAGACGCCGTCAGACACCGGATTCGCCTGATGACGAGGTGACCTGAGTGCGCGTGCGGCGCGCCGCCTGAAATGATGCCCTGCACGCTCCGCCGACCTCGCTGATGCGCACCCAGGAGACAGCATGAGAGTCGATCCGAATCTTGAACACGGCCGCCATCGTGAGCGCGGCGCGACGGACATCGAGGTCATCAACGAGATCCTCGACTCGCAGCTCACCTGCCATGTCGCGTTCAGCGTCGACGGCTGGCCGTACGCCGTGCCGACCGTGCACGCACGCGATGGTGGGCGATTGCTCATCCACGGTTCGACCCTGAGTCGCATGCTCGGCACGCTGGCCGGCGGAGCCGCGGTGTGCGTCACGATCACCGCGATCGATGGCATCGTCGCCGCGCGCTCGGCGTTCAACCACTCCATCAACTACCGCTCGGCGATGGTGTTCGGTATCCCCACCGCCATCCGTGACGAGGAGGGCAAGCTGGACGCGCTGCGGGCGATCGTCAACCATGTGCTCCCGGGTCGATGGGCAGAGGTGCGGCAGCCGACGGCCACCGAGCTGCGTGCCACCGAGATCGTGTGGTTGCCGATCGATCGCGCCACCGCCAAGGTTCGCAGCGGCGGACCCGTCGAGACCCCGGCCGACCGCACCAAGCGGGTGTGGTCGGGTGTTGTGCCGATCACCACACGGCTCGACCTGCCGACCATGGTGCCCGATGACGTCGCCGCCCTGCCGCCTCCCCCGAGTGTGGCGGCGGCGATCGCTCGGTCCGCCCCCGCCTAATCGAGAGTGGATCTTCCTCGTGCGCGGTTCAGGGGGTCCCGGCAGCGATGGTCTGCTCCACCTGGGCGCGTCGCCCGGCGTCGATCTCTCCCGCGGTTCGCTCGTCGTCGCCGATCATGGCGTCGAGGTCGACATCGCTGTAGCCGAGAACCCCCATGTCGGCGAAGGCGGATCGCACCCGAGGACCGAAGAGGCCGATGTCCTTGAGGGTTGGTGCGATCCTGGTGAACAGCAGGCTGCGGAACTGCACCTGTGACTCCGACTGGTTGACGAAGCGCAGACATTCCTCAACGGGCAATCCCAGGTTCTCCCACACCTCGTGGGCGAGGAACCGGTCGCGCATCAGGTAGCACGCCTGCACGCAAAACTCTTCACGCTCGTCACGCTCGCGTTCGGACAGCTGTGGGTAGAAGTCGCGAAGCGCAAGGCGGCCGAAGGCCACGTGGCGTGCTTCATCCTCCATCACGTAGGCGGTGACGGCACGCGCGAGCTGGTTCTCGGCGACGTCGCGGATCAGGCCAAAGGCGGCCAGGGCGAGCCCCTCGATCAGCACCTGCATGCCGAGGTAGGTCATGTCCCATCGCGAGTCCGATACCACGTCGTCGAGAAGCGATTTGAGGTGCGCGTTGATCGGGTAGGCCATGCCCAGCTTCTCGTGCAGGTAGCGGGAGTACGTCTCGACGTGACGCGCCTCGTCCATCACCTGGGTCGCGGCGTAGAACTTGCTGTCGATGTCGGGGACGGTCTGGACGATCTTCGACGCGCAGATCAAGGCACCCTGCTCGCCGTGGAGGAACTGCGAGAACTGCCAGGACGCGAGGTGGTACACGACCTGGGCACGGTCATGCTCGCCCATGCGCTCCCAGGTGTCGCTGCCGTAGATGGGCACGTAGTACTCAGGCGCCTGCAGCGGATTGTCATGGTCAACGTCGATCGACCAGTCGATGCGTTCGCGACTGTTCCACTGCCTGGTCTTTCCCTTCTCATAGAGGTTGAGAAGGCGATCGCGTCCCTCGTCGTACTCCCAGGTGAAGACCGTCTGCGCGCCGCCGTCGACGATCCAGCGCGTCTGTTCCACGGGCAGGGTGTACACGCGAGTGCTCATGGCCTTCTCCTAGGCGGTGGCGCCGGCGGCTTCGGGGGCGAGGTCGAGCCAGCGCTGCATCTCACCGCGAACGGCGCGCTGGTGCAGCAGCGACAGGAGGCGATCGGTGAGGGGCAGACCACGGTGCACCAGGTCGCGCAGTGTCTGGGCATCGTGGCGATGCAGCACCGGCTCGACGATGCGCGCCAGCTCGTCCGCGACCAGCCGCTCGACGGCGTCGCGATACACAGCGAGGTTCTCGATGGCGAAGCCCGACTCCTCGGTGAAGCCGGAGGCACGCATCGCGGCGACCAGGTCGAGCAGGCGCAGGTCGCTGCTGCTGATCGGCCTGGTCGAGCCGACCAGGCCGAGGCGCTGCAGGCTCGCCACGTCGGTCGGCGCCAGGCGCGCGCTGACCGCCGCAAGCTCGGCCGCCCCGGCGGCGGGGTCCGGTTCGTCGAGCAGGGCGCCGAGCGCCTGCAGGGCGCGGATCTCCTCGACGGGAAGCTCACCGCGCATCTCGAGCACGCGCGCGATGCTGCGCAGAGACAGGTTCAGCTCAGTCTGCAGGACGCGGATCCAGCGGATTCGGGCGGCCGTCGAGTCGGCGTACAGCGCCTGGTTGCCCGCCGTCTTGCGCGCCTTGGGCAGAAGGCCCTGCTGCGCGTAGAAATGGATGGTCGGCGCGCTCACCCCGGTGAGACGGACGAGGTCGCGCATCCGGTGCACGGTCGCGGGCATGGCCCCGCGATGGTCGGGCCTCGAGCATCAAGTGTCAAGTGGCACTTGATACTCAGGATCGCCGCAGTCGCTCCCCGTGACCCACCCGGGGACATGGAGCGGCCAGTTGTGCATAATCTGATAGTGATGCTGTAAGCTAAGGCTCAGCTCCGCTCCAGGAATGCGCGGACAGTAGGAGGCACAAAGGGTGTTCACAGGGACTCGACAACTCGATGGAGCCGTCACTTCGGTGGTCGTCGCCTCCGTAGAGCGACGGGCCATCCTGCGCCGTCGGCGCCACGCCGCGCGACGCCGCCGGCTCGTCCTGCATCTTCGCGACGGGCTCGGCATCAGCGTGATCGCCTGCTTCTCCCTGACGCTCTTCGCAGTGACCCTGTTCAGCCTGGTGGGCCGCTGACCGGTCAGGGCTCACAGGCTCAGCGCGCCGGCCACTCGACGTCACCGAAGAAGCCCGCGGGCTTGGGCGACCTCAGGTAGGCGGCCAAGCCGCGCCGGCTGGACTCGATGGTGGAGTGCTCGCCGTGGCCGGGAAGGACCACAGTCTCCGGCGGCAGCGGCAGCAGCCGCGCCTGGATGCTGGCGATGATCGTCTCCAGGTCACCGGTGGCAAACGTCTTGCCGGGTCCGCCGCGGAACAGGGTGTCGCCGCTGATCACCGCGCCGCCGACCCGCAGCGAGATGCTCCCCGGCGTGTGTCCCGGGGTCAGCAGCACGTCCACCCGCACCGACCCGACCAGGACCTCGTCGCCGTCATGCAGCAGGCCGTCGATGCGCTCCTTGGGGATGTTCACCTCGGTTGCGCCCACGCGCACCGGCGCTCCAGTGGCGGCACGGACGGCGTCGTACGTCGCCCAGTGGTCGGGGTGCCAGTGGGTGGCGATGACCTGCCGAACATCTCCGTCGGCTGCGATTGCGGTGAGCAACGGACCCTCCTCGAGAGGCATGTCCACAAGGAGGGACACCCCCGCCTCGAGGTCGCGAACGATGTACGCGTTGTTCCCGTACGGGCCCATTGGACCCACGCGGACGATGCGGACGCCACCGGCTTCGTGGACGGTGAGGTCAGCCACGCCGCCTGGGGTGTAACGGGGCGCCGCCCAACGGGGCGCAGCCCGACTGGGCGCGCATCGACGCCTTCCAGGCGCGCTTGCCGGCCTGGTACTCCTCGCGTTCGGCCACGGTGTGCACGTCGGCGAGGGTCGGGTAGTCGGGCACGAGCGTCTCCCAGCCCTTGGGCTTGACGTTCAGCTGCTTGACGACCACGCCGAGCACGATGCGCGCCTTCATCTCGCCAAAACCAGGCAGCGCGCGCAGGCGGGCGCGCAGCTCGGCTGCGTCGTGGATGCCCGACCAGATGGCGGCCGCATCGTTGCCGTAATCGTTGGCGACGATGGCGCAGAGCGCCTGGACCCGGCCCGCCATGCTCGCCGGGAAACGGTGGATCGCCGGGCGCTCGCGGAAGGCGGCCTCGAAACGACCCGAATCGATGCCGGCAAGCTCCCGGGCGTCGAGAGTCCCCAGGCGGTTTTTGATGTCGAGCGGTCCGGTGAACGCCTTCTCGACGGTGATCTGCTGATCGAGGCAGAAGCCGATGAGCAGGGCCAACGGATCCCGCGCGATCAGCGCGTCCGCCTCTGGATTGCCCGTCCATTCCATCCGCGGCGTGGCACGCGTTCTGGTCTTCGTCGCCATTCCGTGCAGCCTAGCGCCAAGTGGGGGACACCCGGCGGCCATCGCGGCGAGACCGGCTCAATTGCGAACGCTACACTCGCGCCATGTCCTGGCTGGGCCGCCTGTTCGGATCCGCCCCGCCGCCGCCGGTCAACGCCGTGGTCATCCCCGATGACATCGTCGTCCAACTGGCGGGCGGCGAGGCCCCGCTGCAAACCACGGTCGAGGAGGCGCTGCGCAGTCTTCTCGAGATCCGCCGCCGCGCCGCCGAGCACGACGCCGAGGGCCTGCCGTTCTGGTTGCGCCGCGAGGCCGGGCAGAAGGGCGAGATCGATGAGTCCCTGCGCGATCGCGTCACCCAGCGGCGCGCCGCCGAGAACGAAAGCTGACATTCCCGGTGACCGTGCCGGCAGGAAGGAGTGGCTGATGCGCGCGCTGACGTACGTCGACATCGGACGCGTCGAGATGGCCGACGTGCCACGCCCGGCGATCGAGGAACCCGGCGACGTGCTGTTGCGGGTCACGACCACCGCGATCTGCGGCAGCGATCTCCACGTCCTGCACGGCCGCATCCCGGGGATGTCAGTGGGCGGCATCCTCGGCCACGAGTTCGTCGGAGTGGTGGAGGAGGCGGGCGCAGAGGTGCGGTCGGTGAAGCAGGGGGACCGCGTGCTCGCCTCATTCACGATCCCCTGCGGCAGCTGCTGGTTCTGCGCCAAGAGGCTGTTCAGCCGCTGCCCCGACCAGCGCGTGTTCGGCTACGGCATGTTCCTCGGCGACCTCAACGGCGCCCAGGCGGAATACGTGCGTGTCCCCAACGCCGACCTCTGCCTGCGCGTCATCGACGACTCACTGAGCGACGAAACCGTGCTCTTCGCGGGCGACATCTTCACCACCGGGTATGACTGCGCGGTCGAAGCGCGCATCGAGGAGGGCGATGTCGTCGTCGTGCAGGGGTGTGGACCGGTGGGGCTGATGGCTGTGCAGGCGGCAAGGACGTTCAGCCCCGCGGTGATCTACGCCGTCGACACCGTCGCCCAGCGGCTCGAGATGGCCCAGGGCTTCGGCGCGGTGCCCGTCGATGCCTCGGCGGTGCACGTTCCCAGCCACATCCAGGATCACACTCAGGGGCGCGGCGCTGACGTGCTTCTCGAGTGCGTCGGGGCGATCCCAGCGCTGACGAGCGCGATCGACATCGTGCGCGCCGGGGGACGGATCAGCATCATAGGTGTCTACTCCGAGCCCGAGATGGCGTTTCCCCTCAACCTCACGTTCGTCAAGGGCATCGACCTCAAGTTCTGCGGCACCGCCAACGTCATCGGAAGATGGGACGACGCTCTCGCCCTGATCGCCGCCGGCGCAGCCGACCCCGCGTCGATCATCTCGCACCGTCTGCCGCTCGATGACGCGGTGCGCGGCTACGAGCTGTTCGCCGCTCGCGAGGCGATGAAGGTGGTGCTGACTCCCTGACGATGGCAAGCCGTCCCAGGGGATGGACTCGAACCATCGATACACGGTTTTACAGACCGTTGCCTTAACCAGCTTGGCTACCCTGGGGGGCGGGTTAGGATAGCGTAAAGACGGATTGCCTCCGTTGCAGATTGCGGTACACGCCGGCCTGGATGACGTCGCGCACATGGTCGGAGATGGCCAGCACCCGCCCCGGCTCCGACAGAGTGTCGTCGCTGTGCGCAGCGACGTCGATCGGTTCGTGGAACTCGATGATCCACGACGACGGCAGCGGGACTAGCCCGGCGGGACCAAGCCAGGGAAAGGTCGGTGTCACCGGCATGTAGGGAAGCCCGAGGAGCCTGGCGACACCGGGGATTTCGGCGAGGTTGGGGTGGATCTCCTCGCTGCCGACGATGCTGACGGGCACGATCGGACTTCGGGCGCGCAGCGCCACTTCGACGAAACCGCCGCGGCCGAATCGGCGCAGGCGGTAGCGGTCGGCGTAAGGCTTGCCCGTGCCCTTGACACCCTCGGGGAAGACCAGCACAAGCTCGTCCCTCTCGAGCAGCATGCGTGCATCGGCGTGGTGCGCCAGCGTGTGACCAGTGCGGCGCATCAACCACGACACGCCGGGCATGGAGAACAGCCCGTCGAGCACCAGCGCCCGCGCGTGCCGGGGCCGGCTGTGCTCGAGCAGCAGAGCGGTGCGGACCATGGCGCCGTCGTACGGGATCACGCCGGCGTGGTTGCCCACCAGCAGCGCGCGACCGGTGGCCGGCACGTTCTCGACGCCGATGGCCTGCACCCGCCACCAGTTCCGGTACAGCCACGCCGACAGAGGTACCAGTGTCTCCGTCCACTCGCGGTCGAAACCGAAGTCGTCAACGGAGGACTCGCCGTGGCGCCGCCGGGCGGCCAGCTCGGCGTGGCGTGAGAGCACGTCTGCCACGCCGCGAACCGACCGGGCGACGTCATCGCCGTCGACAGCCGCGAGGCGCCGCAGTGCGTTGACGCCGAGCGCGGCCAGCCCTGGCAGGCCGCGACGCAGCGAGCTGAGGCCGGCGATGTCGACCGTCGCGTCGCGGGCGGGTTGGAGATCCGCCTCGACCCGGCGCTGGTCCAGCTCGCGGTCCACCGCATCGAGCAGGCGGTGGAGTGCGATGCGCAGCCGGGCGTCGTCGGCGGTTGCGCGCCGGCGCCGCGGTGGCGAGGCTGCGCGGCTCATGGCCGCCTATTCTCGGTAAATGCACCCGGCGCTGCTCACCAGCGAGGCTGCCGACGTCCGGCGCGGATCCGGCACGGCCGTGGCCGCCGCCAACCTGGTCGAGGCGCTGGCGCTCAACGGCGTGCAGCTCGCGGTGTTTCGCGGTCGCGACCATCCGCTCGGCCATGGCGTCGCCCGCGTGCGTTTCAACCGCACCACCTGGTGCGCCGCGTCGTGGTATGACGCGGTGCTCGGTATCGGCGGTGACGGTCAGACGGCAACGTCGCGGTGCGGGCTCCCGTTCGTGGCTCTGCCCAAGGCGCTGTATGGACAGGTCTTGCGCAGCGAACCCGCTCTGACGCGCATGCTGCTGCGCGGCCACGCGGCCCTGGAGCGACGATCGGCGCTCGCCGCATCGCTCGTGGTCGTTCCCTCACGCTTCGCCGCGGCCGTGGTGCACGACGATTTCGGCGTGCCCTGGTCACGCATTGAGGTGATCCCCGAGCCGTTCCCGGCGGCGCGGTGGCGGACGGCGCCTGCACCCGCGCGCCAGGGCCGGCGGGCCCTCGTCGTCGCGCACCTCTACCGGCGCAAGCGGGTTGGCGACGTGATCGCCGCCTGGCCGGCGGTGCGCAAGATCCATCCCGACGCCGAGGTCGATGTCGCCGGCGACGGGCCGGAGCTGGCACCGCTGCGCCGGGCTGCGGCCGGCGTCGCCGGTGTTCGCATGCACGGCCACGTCGCTCCCGCCCGCCTCCGTGTCCTCTACGCACAAGCGGATGTCCTGGTGTCGGCGAGCGCGCACGAGACCTTCGGGTACGCCGTCGTCGAGGGGCTCGCCTCAGGGCTGCCGGTGGTGGCCGCCAGCGCCCCGGCGGTCGTCGAGCTCTGCGAGGGTGCCGTCGCCGAACGGGTGGCCATCGGCGACGTTGGCGCGCTTGCCCGCGCCATTGCGACCTCGCTGGATCCCGGTGTTGCCGAGGCCGCGGCCGCCACCAACCCAGCGCTGACGGCGCGGTTCGAGTCGAGGACTGTGGGCGCCGCCTACCTGGAGGTGCTCGGCGCGCTGGTCGCCTGACGGGGTCAGCGTCGCGCTGACGGGAGCGCGGCGCGCAGCTCGGCGTTGGCCAGGTACGTCTCGACCGTGGCGAGGATCTGGTCAGGGTCGCCCGCCAGCGAGTCGACGAAGTATCCACCGTCGTAGGGACGCTGCGCCGCGGCGAGCAGCGCCGCCGCCGGCTGCCGTCGGGGCGGGGGAATCCCGGCCACCAGGCGATAGGCGAGCACCCTCCTGTTGCCCGCCCGGGTGATCCCGATGTCGTCGATCACCTCCCACCTGGTCAGGCTGCTGAACGGGTACTGCCGCTGGAGAAGGCCCTCCCGGGTGAGCTCGAGGCTGGGTCGCAGGATCAGCCCGGTGGCGATGAGCGCGACGGCGGGGGCGGCGCAGACGAACCAGCCGATGGTCGCTCCGTTGAGGAGGAAGAGGACGCCGGCCACCTCGGTGACGGCGCCCAGGGGAACCACAAGCGCCGCCGGGCGGCGTGCCCGGAACACAACCCGCCCGCTCACCTGGCCATGGTACGCAGGGTCGGCAGGCCCGCCGTCTCTGCCATGGTGGATGGCGTGCCGGTTCTCGCTGTCTCCGCTGTCGATGTGCTTCTCTTTGTCGGCCTTGGCGCGGCCGGCTTCATCGTCGTGGCGCTGGTCTGTGCCGGCGTGCTCGCCATGCTCCAGCTGATCCTGCCATCGACGGACGCGGGTGCGGTGGCCGCAGACCGTCTGGACCCGCCCGAGCAGACCACCGGTGCAGGTGTCGATCAGCCGCCGGCTGACGCGGAGGTCGATGCATAAGGTATCCTTTATCAAAGGAAGCGTTATGCAAGCACCCGTCCACGCGCCCGACCCCGCCCGCCGGCCCGCCCGCCGCGCCATCCCCGGCAGCATCGCGGCCGGTGCCAGCGACCTCTCGGTCGCCTTCGAGGGGCTCGCCAACCCCACCCGGCTCCGCATCGTGGAGAGCTTGGCGGGCACCGTCGAGATGCGCGTCAGCGAGCTCGCCGAGCTGTGCATGGTGTCGCAGCCGCGGATGAGCTGGCACCTGCGCATCCTCCGCAAGGCCGAGATCATCAGAACCAGGCGCGACGGCCGCGAGGTGTTCTGCCGGCTGGACCGCGACGCCATCGCCGCGCACCTGCGTGCATTTGTCCGTCTCGTCTCAGCGCGCGCCGATGCCGGTACCGACGCCATCGCCCAGAGTCTTCAACCAGTCAGTGAGGGAATCTCATGAGCAACAAGGTCAGGGTGGCCATCATCGGGGTAGGCAACTGCGCATCGTCATTCGTGCAGGGCCTCGAGTACTACAAGAATGCCGACGCCGACGCGGTGGTGCCCGGCCTGATGCACGTCAACCTCGGCGGTTACCACATCAGCGACATCGAGATCTCCGCCGCGTTCGACATCGACGTCGAGAAGGTGGGCAAGGACGTCAGCGAGGCCATCTTCAGCGGTCAGAACAACACCGTGAAGTTCAGCGACGTCCCCCACCTCGGTGTGGCCGTGCAGCGGGGCATGACCCACGACGGTCTCGGCAAGTACCTCTCCGAGGTCATCACCAAGGCTCCCGGCTCGACGGTCGACATCGTCGACGTGCTCAAGAGCACCAACACCGACGTGGTCATCAACTACCTGCCGGTCGGCAGCGAGGAGGCCACCCGCTGGTACACCGAGCAGATCCTCACCGCAGGCTGCGCGATGGTCAATTGCATGCCGGTGTTCATCGCCCGCGAGGAGTACTGGCAGCGCCGCTTCGAGAAGGCCGGCGCCTGCATCATCGGCGACGACATCAAGTCGCAGGTCGGCGCCACGATCATGCACCGCGTGCTGACCCGGCTCTTCCGCGACCGCGGCGTTGAGATCGAGAACATGTACCAGCTCAACTTCGGCGGCAACACCGACTTCCTCAACATGCTGGAGCGCGAGCGCCTGCAGAGCAAGAAG
>JANWHI010000071.1 GCA_025450495.1 Candidatus Dormiibacter sp.
ACCGCGATCGGCGCGATTCTCGCGTTTGCCGTGAACGTCGACACCAGCGGTAGCGGCGTCAACGTCCATACCATCGGCCTCATCCTGCTCGCCGTGGGCATCTTTGGGATCGTTCTCTCGATGGTGTTCTGGTCCTCGTGGGGAGGCTTCGGCGGCCGCCGTCGCAGCAGCACCACCACGACTGCTCCCGGCGAGCCGGTTGCGCCCGGCAGCACGACAACGACTGTCGATCAGCCGTAAGTCTGCCCAGTTCCCGCAGGAGCGGGCCGGCCCCCAGCCGGTCCGCTTCTGTCTTTAAGTGAGGTCGCGGCTCCCTACCGTTTCGACGATCTGCGCCTGCTGGTTGGAGGAGACCCGGCCACCGGGCCCAGTCCAGATTGGGCGCGTGGTGGCCAGGTGCATCGCCTCGCGATGGCCGAGCCTGGGGATCGTCGGCACATCGGTCGTTGGTGGTCTCGTCGTGGTCATCGTCACTTCTGCATCCTCGGTGCTCGGCTGGCAAATACGTGGTCGAAGAACATGTCGACGGCGTCGTCGATGAGGCGGAGCCAGCGGTCGCCGCCTGGCTCATTGGCGGTCTGCTGCGCGGCCAACCCTGCGACCAGCGCGGTCCCGAGGTCGAACGCGGCCGGGTTGGTGATCCCTGCCGCTGCGAAGCGCGCACGCATCTGGTCGATGACCTCCATGGCAAGCGCATACGACTCAGGTGAGGGTTCGAAGTCGGGGATCGTCCGCTGGAACATCAGCTGATACCGCGCCACGTCCTCGGCGCTGAACTCAACGAAGACGCGAGCCGTCAGTCGAAGAAGCTCACGAGGATCCTCCGGCCACTCCTGTTCGTCGAGGCGCTGGAGGAGGTGACGATTGGCGTCGGCGAACATGGCGTCGTAGATGGCGTGCTTGCTGTCGAAGTACCAGTACAGCGACGGTGGCCGGGTGCCGGTGCGGCGCGCGACGTCGCGGAGGGTGAGCCCGGCAAGACCCTGGGTGCGGGCCAGGGCCCAGGCCGCCTCGAGGATCTCGGCGCGGGTCGACTCCCGCCGCTCGGCACGTCTATCCCGCGTTGGGAAAACTATCACGTGTCGAAGCATCTAACGCCATTAGTGAGATGTCAAGCGATCGCCTCGGTTCGAGGACGCCCTGGAGGGCGGTTCCGTATCCTCGCCGGGGTCGGGCAGCCGCAGACCAGGAGGCAGGCGCGCGTGATCAACTCGGTGCACGTCATCGTCTACAGCCACGAGGCGGAGGCGGTCCGCGCCTTCTTCGCCGACGTCCTCGGCTGGGAGTCGGTCGACGCCGGGGGCGGCTGGCCCATCTTCGCGCTGCCCCCAGCCGAGCTCGCCGTGCACCCGACGGAAGGCCCCGACCGTCACGAGCTCTACCTGATGTGCGCTGACCTGGACGCCAACCTGGCTGAGCTGAAGACCCACGGGGTCGAGGCGCCCGAGCCGATCAGCGAGGAGCGCTGGGGTCGGATCACCGAGGTCCAGATCCCCGGCGCGGGCACCATCCAGCTCTATCAGCCGGCCCATCCGAGCCCACGTCGCCAGTAGGCGGGCGGCACGGCGGCCTCGTCCAGAGGCGCGGGTCGGTCCGGTACACCGCTCCTATAGTCGCGGAGCCCAATGTCCTATCCCCGCCCCTGCATCTCATGCGAGCACCCGTCACCCCCCATCCGAAGCGAACGTTGCCCCTTCACATGCGTCCGGAGTCTGTCCGGTGACATTGCCTCGGGCGTATGAGGATCAACTTGTCGAGCGTGCCAAGCGGGACGCCGACGCTTTTGGGGAGCTCTACAGCCATTATTTCGGGCAGATCTACCGGTTCGTATACAGCCGGCTTCGTGACCAGGATGCCGCCGAAGACGTCACCTCCGAGGTGTTCTTCAAGGCCCTGCGAGCGATCGGCCGGTACAAGCCGAGCGGTCACCCCTTCAGCGCCTGGCTGTACCAGATCAGCGTGAACGCAATTGCCGACCACTACCGTGGCCGCCGGCCGACGTCGAACATCGACGACGCCATCGGCGTGGCCGCCCCGCAGAAGCCGGTCGACGAGCGCGTCGCCCAAAAGGCCGAGGCGGCGCTGGTCTGGGCTGCCATCGACACGCTCCCGGACCAGCAGCGCACCGCGATGACCCTCAAGCTCGGCGAGGATCTCAAGCTGGCCGACATCGGCATGGTCATGGGTAAGAGCGAGGGCGCGATCAAGCTGCTGATCCACCGCGGCATGATCGGTCTGCGCGAGCGGCTCGACGTGGCCAGCTTCGACCGGGAGGACGTCCGATGACCGACTCCCGCTGGCTCGATGGCGAGCTCGACAACCTCCTCGAGGGCGATCCCGAGCTCATCCAGCTGGCCCACCTGGTGCGCGCCTCGCGGCCGGAGCCGGCGCTCGACCCGCGGTTCGAGGCGGTGCTGCGCGCCCAGCTGATGCGCGAGGCGGCCCGCACCGCCCCGGAGATGACCGAGAAGAAGCAGCGCGTGCCGCGCCAGCGTGTTGCCCGCGGCGCGTGGTGGCGCCGTCCGCTGCCCTTTGCGCTGACCGGCGCCGGAATGGGCGTCGTCGTGGCCGCCGCAGCGGTCATCCTCCTGGCCAAGCCGCTCACCGACCACCAGGTGGTGACGGCCGGGTCGCCGGTTGCCGAGCTGCACCAGGTCGGCGCCGACAACGTGATCACGGTGGCCTTCAGCCAGCCGATGAACCACCAGGCCGTGGTGGCGGGGCTGCACATCCGGCCGGCGACCGAGGTGACCACCGCCTGGCAGGGCAACAACCTGCTGATCACACCCACCCACCACCTGACCGGCAACACGCCGTACACCGTGACCATCGACCGCGCCGCCGCCCAGGCGACCAACGGGGCAGTTGCCGCCAAGGACATCCACATCACCTTCGGCACCGCGCCCACCCCGCCACCGGCACCGACGGTGACGGCGCTGTCCGCGACCGCGCTGGGACCGGTGGACCCGGGCGCGCGACTGATCGCCGGGCCCTCCGGGTCGGTGATCGCGACGTCGTCGACCGCCGCACAGACCACTCCGACGGCGCCGCCGAGCGCAACACCAACAGCAACGATCGCCACGCCGACGGCAACGCCGTCGACATCCACCCCCACCGCTGCACCACCGGTGAACGCCAGTCGCAGCGTGCTTTTCGCGTCTGACGGCACCACCGTGCTCGGCCCCGCAGCCTCGAGCACCGCGCTCTCCGGCAACGGGCTGCGCCTCATCTCAGCGGTGACCGGCGCGACCGGCAACCAGGTCGTGCTGACCACCGTCCACGGCGGCAGGAGCACCGTGCTGACCAACATCGGCGTCCCCGTGCTGGCGACGGGATGGCTCAGCCCCGACACGGCAGTTGTGGCCGAGAGTGACCGCATCCTCACCGTCGACCTGCAGGGACACGTGAACACCCTGGTGGCGCTGCCCGCGGGCACCACCACGGTGGTGTTCGCCCCCAGCGGCGGCCACGCATTCGCCGGCGGGGCCAGCGCCGACGGGGCGCTCTTCGACCTCGCCGCCAAGCACAGTCGCGTGCTCGCCGGGAGCCGGACGCTGGCCGCGTTCAGCGGCGACGGCAAGACGGTGGCATGGGTCGACGGCAGCACGCCGATCGCACGCCTGCTGACCTCCCCGGTGGCCCGCGACCAGAGCACCACCATCGCGCTCGACCATCCGGGCGACAGCGTCGCCGCCCTGGCGCTCGACCAGACCGGTGCACGGGCGGCGATCATCGATCACCCGGCGCAGGGTGGTGACCAGCTCGACATCAACGCACTGCCATCGGGCGCGCTCATCGCGCGCGGGCCGAGCGGCACGAGCCCCGTGTTCACCAGCAGTGCCAACCGCATCGCGCTGGTGTCCGTCGACGGCCAGGCCGAGTCGGCGGTGCTGCCCGGCGGCACGTCGGCGGGTGCGAACAACGGCTTGCCCGACGGCGCCAGCAGCGTGCTCTCGGCGTTCGTCGACGCGCAGACAGGCGGCGACCCGGTCGCGATATCGGCGTTGACGGTGCCGTCGTTGGCCGCCGCGCAGGTGACACCCCCCGGCCTGACCCGCGCGTATGTGATCAGTGCGGCGGTCAATTCGGACGGCACCATCGCCGCCACCGCTCGGCTGATCATCGACGCCTCGCCGACACACCCGCTGGCGTCGTTCGCCGACGAGTTGTTGACGCTGACACCCCGCCTCGGCAAATCCGGCTTCCAGGTGAGCGCGATCGCCGTGGCCCCGTTGCACGACGAGCCGGTGGGACCGCACGTCGTGCACGTGACGCCGACCAACGTCGCCGGAGCGCTGGTGCTCCAGGTGGGCTTCGACAGCGACCTGCGACCGAGCACCGTGGCGCCGGCGATCACGGTGACGACGAGCGACGGCCAGGTACTGCAGGCCACCACCGTGTACGACGCTGAGCAACGCGCGGCGGTGGTGACCCTCGCCGTGCCCGCGAACACGCATGTGACCGTGACGGTGAGCAGCGGCGTGCTCGACGTCGACGGCGAGGCGCTGGCCAGCGCGTTCACCACGGCGGTCGGCGGCTGACCTCAGTCCGACGGCAGTGCCTCGCTCCGGGGCGGAGCCACGGCTGTGACAACCGTCACATACAGACACCTGCGAACCCAAAACGGAACCAGGACGAACCGGAAACCGCGCAGGAATGGGATCAACGGGCGCGCATCCTGCGTAAGCTCCCGACAAGGGCACAAACCCACGTACCGTACCTGAGGCTTGATGTATCCGTCCTTCACGGCGATGTTGCGGTGAGTGGACTGCGCGTCGTTCCCGACAACGGCCACGCCGACGAGCTTGGGACTGCCCTGGAGGACCTGCGTCGCTATCAGGCCATGTTCGAACGCGGGTCGATCGGACAGCTGACGCTGGACATGCCCGGGATGCGCATCTGCGCGGTCAACCAGGCGTTCTGCACCATGACGGGTTACACCCGCGAGGAGCTGCTCGGCGGCGACTACAATCGGCTCTTCCGCCACGGGGGGCCCTGGGACTTCCTGCCCACCGAACGCCTGCTGCGAGGTGAGATCGATACCTATGCGATCGAACGGGAGATGCCGCACAAGGATGGCCAGCTCATCCCAGCGCTGAGCACGATGTCGGCACGACGCTGCACGCACGGCAACGTCGAGCAGCTGACGATCCTGACCCAGGAGCTCACCTCACAACGCGTTGCCGAGGACGCCCAGCGCGACAGCGAGATGATCCTCGGCGCGGCCATCGCCTCGTCGGCTGTGTCGGTGACCACGTTCGATCGCGACCTGCATTTCACCTTCCTCGCCGGCGGCGCCATGGGCCGCGC
>JANWHI010000072.1 GCA_025450495.1 Candidatus Dormiibacter sp.
CCACCCAGTCGACGACGCCGTTCGGATTCGCACCGGTGAGCGCGGCGACGCCATCGTGCGTCATCTCCAACCAGAGCACTGGGGACACTGAGGCCGAGGGGGAAACAGGTTCCCTCCTCGCACACCCCCATCCATGCCCCCCCGCTCTTAGGTCAGGCTAAGCACCCCTCGCGGTAGACTCGCTCGGCCATGACCTATGTCGTCACCGAGACCTGCATCGATCTCAAGGACAAGTCCTGCATCGAGGTCTGTCCGGTCGACTGCATCCACGAGGTCGACGACGACCGGATGGTCTACATCGACCCCGACGAGTGCATCGACTGCGGCGCCTGCGTCGACCCATGCCCGGTCGACGCCATCTTCGCCGAGGAGGACGTCCCCGCTCCGCAGCAGCCCTTCACCCTCATCAACAAGATCTACTTCAAGGACAAAGACGCCGCGCGCGAGCAGGTCAACGAGCTCAAGCCACCCGCCTAGCCTGGCCCTGCTGGAAAGGCCGCCTTTGTGCGCCGTACACAAGGCGCGACCCTCCGCTCTGAGGTGCACTGTCCATAGTGACCACGCCCGTCATGGGACTAGCCTGAACCATGACAATCCGGCCACGTCCAGCGGTCCCAGCCCTCCGCGTGACCGGCAGCCAACCACCAGGGGGAGGAGCGCATGGCGATCGACGAGTCGGTAGCCGCCAGGTTCACAGCAGAGGTGCCGTCCACGATGTCCCCGACCGCCGTCTCCGCCCCCAGCCCCAAGGACGTCATCAGCCGCGCCAAGGAATTGGGCGTGAAGATGGTCGACCTGCGGTTCACCGATCTTCCGGGTACGTGGCAGCACTTCAGCGTGCCCGTCAGCCAGCTCACCGAGTCGGTGTTCAAGGACGGAATCGGCTTCGATGGCTCGAGCATTCGCGGCTTTCAGAAGATCCACGAGAGCGACATGCTGCTCTTCCCCGATCCGGCTCGGGTGTTCCTCGACCCGGTCCTCGACGTGCCCACCCTGGTGGTGGTGTGCGACATCGCCGACCCGATCACGCGCCAGCCCTACAGCCGTGACCCGCGATATGTGGCTCGCAAGGCCGAGGAGTACCTGCGCAAGTCGGGCATCGCCGACACCTCCTACTGGGGCCCGGAGGCCGAGTTCTACATCTTCAACTCGATCCGCTATGACCAGAACACCCATGAGGGGTACTACTTCATCGATTCCGACGAGGGGGTGTGGAACACCGGCAAGAACGGCACCGCCAACCTCGGCTACCGGCCCAAGCTGAAGAGCGGGTACTTTCCGGTGCCCCCGGTGGACAAGCAGCAGGACCTGCGCAGCCGGATCGTGCTGGCGATGATCGAGTCCGGCATCGACATCGAGGTCCACCACCACGAGGTCGGCACCGCCGGCCAGGCCGAGATCGACATGCGCTTCGACACGCTGGTGTCGATGGCAGACAAGGTGCTGCAGTACAAGTACATCGTCAAGAGCGTGTGCTATCGCGAGGGGTTCACCGCCACGTTCATGCCCAAGCCGCTGTTCGGTGACAACGGCAGCGGGATGCACACCCATCAGTCGCTGTGGAACGGCGACGAACCTCTGTTCTATGATGCCAACGGCTACGCGCTGCTCAGTGACACGGCGCGCTGGTACATCGGCGGACTGCTCAAGCACGCTCCGGCCGTGCTCGCGTTCGCGGCGCCGACCACGAACAGCTACCGCCGCCTGGTGCCGGGCTACGAGGCGCCCATCAAGCTCGCGTACAGCGCGCGCAATCGCAGCGCCTGCGTTCGTATCCCGACGTACAGCGACAAGCCCGCGGCGCGGCGCCTCGAGTTCCGCTCGCCCGACCCGATGTGCAACCCGTACCTGGCGTTCTCGGCGATGCTGATGGCCGGCCTTGATGGAGTCCAGAACAAGATCGAGCCGCCGATGCCGGTCGACGCCGACCTCTACGAGCTCGAAGGACGCGAGGCAGAGCGCGTGCGCGACCTGCCCGGCTCGCTCTCCGAGGTGCTCGACGCTCTCGAGAGCGACCAGGAGTTCCTGCTCCGTGGTGGCGTGTTCACCACCGATCTCCTCGACACCTATATCGCCTACAAGCGCGAGAGCGAGGTCGATCCGATCGCACTGCGCCCCCACCCCTACGAGTTTTTCTTGTACTACGATGCCTAGCGGGGTGAGAACGCGAGCCGTGGCTTTCGTTGTTTCGTAGCGACGGCGCAATCGCTGCGTCCGCGGAGTTTGCATTTGCCGCGCGGGCACGCCTAGGGTGGGCCGGTACCAGATCAACCCCGACACAACGGAGGGCCCAGTCCTATGGCAGTTCCCATCGATCTTCTCGACGCGCCCGCCGTGATGTCGTACGGTGGCCTCGTGGACGCCTCCACCGCGGAGGGACAGGTCGACGAGGAGGCTGACTGGTGCGGCGCCGTCGCGGCACTGCTGACGGCCAGTGTCGCTCAGCGTCGTGCTCACGCCCGCATCCGCCGCCCGTACGCGCATCCACTCTCCGAGCGGCGCCGTAACCAGACCCCCTAGGGCAGCCGCGGCCGCGCGCTGCGGCACCGCACGCACAGCGCCGCCCACGGGATCACAGCCAGGCGTTCTTCGGGAATCTGCCGCCCGCAGGTGGTGCACCGGCCGTAGTCGCCGGACTCCAGCAGCTCCAGCGCCTGGTCGATCTCCTTGACGGTTTCGAACAGGGTGCTCGCCTGGTACGCCCCGGTCATGCGCTCGACCGCGTACGTGGTGCCGTCGCCGATCCGCTTGCCGAAGTTCAGGTTCGACGTCTCGGCGGGATCAGTGGCGCCGAACTCATCGATCCTGCGCAGCAGCTCGGCTCGCTTCGCCTCGAGGACGGTGCGCACTGCCTCCGCTCGGCTGCTTCCCTGGCCCGGCTCCATGCCCACAACGGTAGCGCCGCCGGCTTCTGCGAGAGTAGCCGACCGTGACCGTCGAGTTGAGCAACGCGGACGCACGCGCACTGGCGATCGCGGCGCAGCGGCTCACCGGACGGCGTCACCGCGATCCTCTGCGGCTCCTCGAGCAGCTCAGCGCGATCCAGATCGACACCATCTCGGTGATCGCCCGGTCGCATGAGCTTGTGGCTTTCTCACGACTCGGCTCAGTCAGCCGCGCCGACATCGCCCGGGCCTGGTGGGGCAGCGCCGGGACGTTTGAATATTGGGCTCACGCCGCGTGCGTCGTCCCTCTCGAGCTGTGGCCACTGTTCGCGTGGCGCCGCCGGCGCTACGCGCGCCGTTGGCCGGGACCAACCCGCGAACAGGGTGAGATCCTCGCACGGCTGCGCGACCTCGGCCCCCTGACCACCGCCGATCTCGGCGGCGCGAGGATCACGCCCGGTTGGTGGGAATGGAGTCCGCTCAAGACCGCCGTCGAGCAGGTGTTGGCTCGAGGGGAGGTGGTGTGCGTCGAGCGACGCGGCTTCCGTCGCGTCTACACCCTCACCGAACGCGCCATACCGGCTGAGTTGCTGGCCGTCGACCTCGACGACCAAGCCTGCTTCGCAGGTCTCGTGGCCCGGGCCGCGGCGCACATGGGGGTGGCCACCGACGACGATCTCGCCGATTACTTCCGCCTGCCGATGATCGTGATCCGCGCCGCGGCCGAAGCCGCCGGCCTGGTGCGCACCGTCGTGCAGGGTTGGACCAGGCCCACCTGGGCACACCGTTCAGCCTTGGACGGCAGGCCGCCGGCGACGCGACATCGGCCGGTGCTGCTCTCGCCTTTCGACTCGCTCATCTGGCACCGGCGTCGCACTGAGCGGCTGTTCGGCTTCCGCCATCGACTCGAGGCGTACACGCCCGCTGCCAAACGAGAGCACGGCTACTTCGTGATGCCGCTGCTCGCCGCCGGCAAGCTGCGCGGACGGGTTGATCCCAAGCGCGATGGCACAGTGTTGCGAGCCCGGCAGGTGTCGCTCGAGCCGCGCGCCCTCGCCGCCATGGCGGCGGCTCTGCGCGGCGCGGCGTCGTGGGTCGGCTGCGACGAGGTCGTGGTTGAACAGGTCACCCCACCGGAGTGCGGCGGTCCGCTGCGTCAAGCGCTCGCGGATCGGGACCGGGCCGGCTAACCCTCGACGAGGGGGCCGCTGCGCTCGATGGTGAGCCGCAGCAGCACGCGGCCCTCGCTTCGCATCGCGGAGCGATACTCGTCCCAATCGGGGTGCTCGCCGGAGACCTGGCGGTAGTAATCGACCAGGGGCTCCATGGCCTCTGGCAGCTCGACGATCTCCACCGGCCCATCGACGCCGTGCCACTCGCCGAAGAAGCCGTTGTTCATCACGCACAGGCTGGCGCGGGGATCGCGCCGCAGGTTCAGCGTCTTCATCGCTCCAGTGCGGCTGCTGATGACCACCCGATCGTCAGCATCGACCGCAGCGACGACGGGTGATTGCTGGATGCCGCCGTCGCGGCGATGGGTCGCCAGCACCGCGCGGTGGTTGTTGCGCAGGAAGTCGATCGCCTCCTGGTGACCCACCGCTACCCGGCCAGCACGCTGGGCCGGCGCTCCCTGAGCAGCTCCCGCACCGCGCCGGTGACGCCGTCGACATCAAGCGAAAACTGGTGCAGCAGAAGGGGTTGCGCCCCGTGTTCGATGAAGCTGTCAGGCAGCCCGAGGCGCCGGACCGGCACCGCCACACCCATGTCCGCCAGCGCCTCGAGCACCGCATCGCCGAAGCCGCCGATGACGGTGCCATCCTCGATGGTCAGCACCGCCGGGTGGCGCGCTGCCAGCCCGGCCATCGCCGGGTCGAGAGGCTTGACGAATCGAGCGTCCACCACGGTGCAGGCGATGCCCTCAGCGCTGAGCACCTCGGCGGCCGCGCTGGCCACAGCGACCATCTTGCCAACCGCGAGCAGGGCGATGTCATCGCCGGTGCGGACGACGTTCATGGTGGCGATGGGTAGCGGCCGCATCGCCACAGATCCTGCATGCGGCGCCGCGCCACGCGGGTAGCGCAGCGCAAACGGGCCGTTGTGGGAAAGCGCAGTCGCCAGCAGGAGGCGCAGCTCGTCTGGAGAGCTCGGCGCCGTGACCGTCATCCCCGGGATCATCCGCAGGTAGGCGAGGTCGAGCATGCCGTGGTGCGAGGCGCCGTCGTCGCCGGTGATGCCGGCACGATCGAGCACGAAGGTCACCGGCAGCTTGTGCAGGGCCACGTCACACGTGACCTGATCGAAGGCACGCTGCAGGAAGGTGGAGTAGATGCAGACGACCGGCCGAAGCCCTTGCATGGCCAGCCCGGCCGCGAAGGTGACCGCATGCTGCTCGGCGATCCCGACGTCGAAGAACCGCTCCGGGAAGCGCGCCGCGAATGGCAGGAGCCCTGTCGACGACGCCATCGCAGCGGTGATGGCCACGATGCGGTCATCGTCCTCAGCGGCTTCGAGAAGCGCCTCGCCGAACACGTCGGTCCACGCCGGCGGCTTGCTCGAGAAGCTCCCGCTGCCGGGATCGAAGCTCGACACCCCGTGGAACTTGTCGATGGAATCGTCCACGGCCGGCGCATAGCCGTGGCCCTTGTCGGTGACCACGTGGATCACAACCGGGCCGCGGAAGGCGGCAGCGTCACGCAGCGCCTTCTCGAGCGCGCGCACGTCATGGCCGTCGATAGGCCCGCCGTATTTCAAACCCAGCGTTTCGAAGATGGAGATGGGACTCACCAGCTGCTTGAGGGAATCCTTCATGCGCTTGGCAGCGCCGTACGCCGACTGCCCAACGACGGGGAGCTGGCGCAGCGTCTGTCCGGCCGCCTCCTTGGCGCGCTCGTACTTCGGTGACAGGCGGAGCTGGCCGAGGTTCTCGGCGATGCCACCCACCGTCGGTGCGTAGGAGCGACCGTTGTCGTTGAGGACGATGATCATCTCGGGCTGGCGCTGGCCGATGTTGTTGAGCGCTTCGTACGCCATCCCGCCGGTGAGCGCCCCGTCGCCGATGACGCAGATCACCTTGCCGCTGGCGCCGCGCAACTCCCGTGCCGTGGCCAGGGCGAGCGCGTAGCTGAGGCCCGTGGAGGCGTGCGAGTTTTCGACGATGTCGTGCTCCGACTCGCTGCGCGACGGGTAGCCGCTCAGGCCGCCGTGCTGGCGCAGCGTGCCGAACAGATCGGCCCGGCCGGTGAGCATCTTGTGGACATACGCCTGGTGCCCGGTATCGAAGACGATGCTGTCGCGCGGTGAGTCGAACACCCGGTGCATCGCCACGGTCAGCTCGACGACGCCGAGGTTGGGACCGAGGTGTCCGCCGGTTCGAGCGACCGCGCTGATCAGACGCTCTCGGATCTCGACGCAGAGTCGATCGAGATCAGCGCTGCCCAGGGCCCGCAGGTCCTCCGGGCCGGAGATCTCCTCGAGGAGCATCGACCCAGTCTAACAACGGTCGACGTGTAACCCTCCTCCGAACGGAGCGAGGCGGGGTGTGTCACGGCGCATCATTGGCGCCCTCATGGAACCGGATCCGCGCCGCGCCCTCCTCGCCTGCGCCGGCAATCCCCGCGGCGACATCGCCGAGGGAGCGCTCTGGCTGGCGGCTGAGGATTGCTCGGATGTTGACGTGCCCGGAGCGCTGCGCATGGTCGACGGGCTTGCCGCGGAGATCAGGACCCAACTCAATGGCAGCCGCGGTGCCGACGCTGTGGCGATCATCCGCGCACTGCTCCGCGAACGTGTGGGCCTGCGACGCAGCGGTGGCGGCGATCCGCGCGCTCATTACCTGCACACCGTCCTTCGGCGCGGCGCCGGGATTCCGATCAGTTGCGCCGCAGTGTGGATCGCGGTGGGCCGTCGCGCCGGGCTCGACGTCGAGGGCATCGGCCTGCCCGGGCACTTCGGTGTTCGAGTCGACGGAGTCCTTGCCGAACCCTCCGACGGCGACGTTCTCGACGATCGGGCCGCCCGCCGCCTGGTCGGCGAGGCAACCGGCAGCGAACCGGCCGAGCTGCAGCCGTCGTGGCTGCGGCCCGCCAGCTCCCGGGTGATCCTGGTGCGCATGTCCCGCAATCTGCGGGGCTGTTACTCGTCCATGGAGCGGTGGGACATGGCGCTGCGGGCCGCCGATCGGTGCGTCGCCCTGCTCCCGGACGAACCCACCGAGAGGCGTGATCGTGGCCTGCTGCTCTGGCGGGCGGGCCACAACGGCGCCGCGCTGTCCGACCTGCGGCACTACCTCGACCTGGCTCCGCCGGATGCGTCCGACCGGCCGGCGGTCGAGGAGGTGACCGGTCGGTTGCGAGCCGCCCTCAACTAGCCTCGCCGCCCTCAGGACGCGCCGATCAGCAGCGCCACCAACCAGACCAGGCCGACGAGCAGCAGCACGGCGAACGGCATCACCGCGAAGACGATGAACGAGAACACCAGCCTCTCGTCGCTCACCGACTCCGGTTCGGCGCTGCGCCGTCGCGCGTCACGCAGGTACCACATGATCCCGCCGGCGATGAAGCCGAGCAGCAGGAAGAAGATTCCCGCGAACGCGCTGGCGGGACCAACCACCGCCGGTGCCAGGGTGAGACGCCAGATGACGCCGAAGCTCAAGGCCAGCAGTCCGCAGGAGATGAACCGGAGCAGAAGACCGGTCGCGGTGCGCCGTGCCGCCGCAGGCGGCGCGGCGTTGATGACCAGCTCCGCCGCCTCGGCCACGGCCAGCGGGATGGCCGGCTCGTCCTTCGGGCTGGGGCGGCGACCACGTCGTGGAGTCGGGCTGGCCATCGGTTGCCGAGTATAGGCAGCGGCGCTCACAGCCTCGCCGGCCACCTCGACACTAGACTGACCACGCGACGCGGTCGGGCAGAGAGGAGATGGACATGGGCACCAGGTCAGCACTGCCCGACTTCGAGCTGGCACTGAGTGGCGGTGGGCGGCTGTGCCGCGACGACCTGCTGGGACACCGTACCGTCCTCTACTTCTACCCCAAGGACGACACCCCCGGCTGCACCCTCGAAGGCCGTGAATTCACCGCGCTGGTTGATGATTTCCGCGCCGCCGGGATCGCCGTCTACGGGGTCTCGCCGGATTCTGCCAAGAGCCACGACAGGTTCGCCGCCAAATGTGAGCTCGGCATCCCGCTGATCAGCGACCCCGACCATGTGCTCATCGCAGCACTCGACCTCTGGGTCGACAAGTCGATGTACGGGCGCACCTACAAAGGGGTGGAGCGCAGCACGTTCCTGGTCGGTCAGGAGGCTGAGATCGAGCGGGAATGGCGCGCGGTGAAGCCAGCCGGTCATGCCGCCGCGGTGCTCGAGGCCGCCACCCCTGCCGCCTAAGCGCCGCACCGGCAAGTCGGCTGCAGGCACGCTCGACGACCTCCTGGCCAAGCGGATCATCTTCGTGGCCGGGAAGGGTGGCACCGGGAAGACAACCGTCGCCGCCGCGATCGCCCTGCTCGCCGCCCGGGCGGGCAAGCAGGTGCTGGGGATCGCTGTCGAGCCCAAGGGCGACCTGGCGACGGCGCTGGGCAGCAAGGGCGCCGGCTTCAAACCCGAGCTCGCGCAGCCCAACATCTGCTTTCTCGCGCTGCACCCCGAGGAATCCTTCCAGGAATATCTGCACGCCTTCTTCAAGGTGCCGCGCCTGGCCCGCGCCACGCCACTCGCCAAGGTCTTCGACTTCATCGCCACAGCGGTGCCCGGGCCACGCGACATGCTCGTGGTCGGCAAGGTGGCGTTCGAGGAGCGCAAGCGCGACGACAACGGCTCACCAACGTGGGACCTGGTCGTCGTGGATTGCAGCGCAACCGGCCACGTGCTCTCGCAGCTCAACGCCGCGCGTTCGCTGGCCGCGCTGGTGCGCGGCGGCATGATCCGTGGCCAGGTCGAGTGGATCGATGGGGTCATCTCCGATGCCCGCCGCACCACGGTGGTGCTCACGGCCCTGCCGGAGGAGATGCCGGTGGTGGAGACCCTCGAGCTCTATGCCGACATCGTCAAGCAGCGCGGCGTTCACGTCGGGGGATGTGTGCTCAATCGGATGATGCGCGCGCCGCTGTCGCCGGCTTCGCGCCGGCTGCTCGCCGACCTCGCCACCGGCGATGCCGAGATACGAACCAAGGTGGCGGGGGTGGCCAGCATCGGAGCCGACCTCGAGCTCGGCGAGCGATTGCACGCCGCCGGCGAAGCGCAGGCCCGCCGGCTCCGCGCCGAGATTGGCGTTCCGGTCGTGGAGGTGCCCCTGCTGGCCACCCGTCATGGTCTGGCCACGTCGCGCGCTGTCGCCGGAGCGATCGCCGAGCAGATGGCGGGCGCATCGTGACATCCGCTCGCGCTCCCCGCCGCGACGGCAGCCTGGTGAGCCGTGTGGAGAACCTCGAGGTGATCATCTGCTGCGGCAGCGGCGGCGTCGGCAAGACCACGGTCAGCGCTGCGCTTGGTATCGCGCTGGCCCAGCGGGACGATCGCAGGGTGCTGGTGCTCACCGTCGACCCGGCTCGCCGCCTGGCCACCGCGCTCGGGCTCCGTGAGATCGGGACTGAGCCGGTGCAGGTGTCACGGGCCAGGTTGCGCCGCGCCGGCATCGAGGTCGAGGGTGAGCTGGTTGCAGCCATGCTTGACATGAAGTCGACCTTTGACCGCATGGTGACCAAGCTGGCGCCGACGCGTCGCGACGCGCAGCGCATCCTGACCAACAGGTTCTACCAGGGGATCAGCGACTCCTTCATCGGCTCCCACGAGTACATGGCGATGGAGGCCCTCTACGAGCTGCACGAGGCGGGTGAGTACGACACGCTGATCATCGATACGCCGCCCTCGCGCAATGCCCTCGACTTCCTGGAGGCGCCCAACCGGCTCACCGACTTCGTCGGCGCGCGCTTTCTCAGCTGGCTGGCCGGACCGTCTCGTTTCGGACTGCGGGCGGTCAATCTCGCCGCCGGTCCTTTCCTGCGCATGGCCGACCGGCTGCTCGGCGCGGATGTGCTCAGCGAGGTGGCCGAGTTCGTCACCGATCTCCAGAAGATCTACTCCGGGGTCCAGCAGCGTGCCCGGGATGTCTACAAGCTTCTGCGCAGCTCGCGGGTCGGGTTCATCGTGGTCACCACCCTCGAGCCATCACCCTTCCTCGAGGCCGAGTACTTCTGTGCCCGGCTGCGTGAGTACCGGATGCCGTTGCGCGGCGTGGTTGTCAATCGCGCCTGGCCTGACTCGCTGCGCGATCGCACCGCCCTGGCGACCGCCACGGCGCTCGCTGAGGACGACGGGCTGCCCGGGTGGCTGAGCGGACACCTCGGTCACCGGGTGGCAGCCGAGGCGCTGCACGGGATCGGCCACAGCTGGCTCGACCTGCACGCGATCGCAGAACGCGACTTCCGCCAGCTCGGCCGGCTCGAGCGGCTCGGCGACGTTGAGGCGGTCAGGATCCCCCTGTTCAGTGAGGACGCCTCCGAGCTGCAGGGCCTGGCCAGGATCGCCGCCCTGCTCTAGAGCGGATGCGCCGTCGCCGCCACCAGCGCGCGTCCGGTGGTCTCGAACGTCTGGTTTGGGGTGGGCATGATCACCACAGCGGGCTCGTCCTCGCCGCACACCGCCGCCAGCGAGGTGACCAGCGTCGGGTCCGACGTGCTCAACACCACCTGGTTGGTCGCCGACAGGCTCCAGAGGAACTGCAGGGCCACCTCACGACGCTGCGGATCGGCGCTGAGCAGCGGCTCGTCGAGCAGCAGCGGCACTGGCTCACCGCCGGCGCTGAGCACCTCGGCAAGCGCGAGGCGCAGCAGCAGGGACACCTGGTCGCGCGTGCCATGGGAGAGAAGCTCGAGGGGCACCAGGTCGGGACGGTCACGTCCGAGCAGCGACACGTCGAAGTGCGCAGCGTCGACGTTGACCGCGCTGTACCGCCCCTCGGTGAGCAGGGCGAGCCGGCCGGCCACCGACGTTGCCAGGCGCGGCGCCAGGTCGCGGTGAATGCTCTTGGTCGCCTGTTCGATCAGCTCGGCGCCGAGGCGCAGGGCCGCCAGCTGCTCGAGCCCGCGATCGCGGGCTGCGGTGCAGGCGGCGCGCTCGTCCTCGAGGTCTGCCAGGGCGGGCAGGTTGCCGCGCATCTCGCCAAGCCTGGCGCGCAGCGCCGTGGCCGCTGTCGACGCCGCCACGGCGGCCTGGCGAGCGTGCTCTGACTGCGTCTCGAGGTCCTGGAGATCGGGCTGCGCGAGGGGTGGGGTTGCAGCCACGTCGGCGGGGTCGCCGCCACGGCTGGCCAGACGGCTCTCCAGCTCAGCGCCGAGCCGCGTCAGCGAGCTGACGTCTCCGCTGAACCTCCCGCGTCGCTGCAGCTCGCGCAGCCGCTTGAGCGCCACCTCGTGCCGGCGCCGGCCGGCACATGCCTGCCTGAAGGCGACCACGTCGTCGGTGACCAGCGCCGACGGCTCGATCCCGGCAGCATCGATCACGCGCCGGAGGTGGGCCAGCGACACGTCCGCCGCCCGCGCGCGGTGCTCCGCCTCGGCCGTCACCGAGGAGAGGTCGCGCTCACGGCGGACCAGCTCGGCGTCCTCCGCCAGCAACTGGTCGCGGCGCCGGATCACGCCGGAGCTGGCGCTGATGGCCTCGAGGATGGCCCGCCCAGAGCCCTCCGCGCTCCGGGTGGCCACCGCCGGGCCGGTGGCGTCCAGGCCGCAGCGCTCCGCGAGCGCAGCCGCCCGCAAGGCCAGGTCACGCAGCTGTCGGTCGGCCTCCCCTGTCTCGGCCGCAAGCGTCTCGACGCGGAGCTCCTCGCGGCTCATCTCGGAGAACAACGCGCGCAGCCCTGGCAGCCTCTGCGCGAGCCGTTCGAGGCCCTCGTCGTCGACGGGTACACCAGGACACAGCCGTCCAAGGCGGCGACGGGCATGCTCGGCGTCTCCGGCCACGAGCCGATCCACGGCGAGGATGACCAGCGCGGCAAGAGCGGTGACGGCTGCGGCGACCAGGGCGATCAGGCCGTGGTGCGACGCGGCGGCGACTGCGGCGGCCACAGCGCCGGCCAGCAGGGCGACGGTGGCGCCGAATTTGGCAACTCTGCTCGACCGGCCCCCGCGGGCGGTCGCCACCAGCTCGATGGCGGCCTCCACGCCGGCGGCGCTGGCGCCCGCGATCCCCGTGGCGGCGATCTCGCGACGGAGGGCGTCGCGCCTCCCCAGAGCGGCTGCCAGCTCGTCGCCCCGCCGCCGCCCGGCGAGCGTGGCGGCCAGGGCCCGGTCGATCTCCTGCGCCTCGGCCGCAGCCTGCCCGTCGACCGTGGGGGTCCCCCCCAGCGCGCGCACGCCGGCGGCGATCTCGACCCGGCGCCTGCGCACCTCAGCCAGCTCACTCGACGCGGCGTCGGCTCTGGCCTGCGCCTCGTCCGCGCTGCGCCGCGTCTCCTTGACCTCGGCCGAGAGGAGGATGACCGGCTCCTCGGCCTCCAGCGGGAAGCTCGCCAGCGCTGCGGTTCCCTCAACCTCGGCGGCCACCTGGGTGGTCTCGGACGTCATCGCCTCGAGGTCTGCGCGCTGCGCCGCGATGGCGGCGAGACGGCCCAGCAACCAGCGTCGCTCCGCGTCGAGGCGACGCCGATCGGCGGCCTCCGCCTGCGCGTCCAGCGTGCGGAGCCGCTCCTCCTCGGCGGCCAACGCCCAGAGCCGGCGCCGTCCGTCGTCCACCTGGACATCGAGCTGCCGGAGCCGGTTGACGGCGCGCCCGAGCGGGCTTCCTGAGCGCCGCTCGGAGCCCACCCTGGTGATGGCGTCGTTGATCGCAGCCAGCGCCTGGGCCGCGGTAGTCGCCTGACCGGAGTCGGCGAGCCGCTCGATCGCCTCCTGGACCTCGGCCGCCCGTGCCCCCGGCGCGTCCGCGGCGCCCAACCGCAGACCATCTTCAGCGACACAGGCGCTGGCACAGAACACCGCCTCGTCGATGCCGAGATGGACCAGCCCGGGGGCCACGACCCGGCCGACGCGCACCTGGGCTGTGACATCGCCGCCGCCGATCTCCTGAACCTGGCAGGTGTGATCTCGCTGCTCGAGCCTGCGTGCCACTCGCAAACGGCGGCCGTCCTCGAGCGCATAGCTCAGCACCAGCGAGTAGGCGGCTCCGTTCCAGGGTGTCCAGCGCGCCCAGTCGCTCCTGTCCGTCGGGCGCCCGGGACCGCCCGCATCAAGGCCGTAGAGAGCCGCGCGCAATGCTCTTTGCACAGTCGACTTGCCGGATTCGTTCTCGCCCAGGATCACCGTCAGCCGCGGGTGGAAGACAACCTCGACGTCACCGAGGCGCCCGAATCCGCCGACCTCGAAGCGCTCCAGCCTCATCGCAGGCCGATCTCGGCGCCGCCGAGGGCCTGGAGCCCGTAGCGAAGTGCGTCATCAAGGACTCGGCGCTGATCGTCGTCAGCGCCGGCGGCGGCCTCGGCCACGGCGCGGGCTAAAGCACCGCGAACCGTGCCCTCAGAGCTGAACGCCGCGATGCTAAGCGCCGGGCTGGTGAGATCGCGCACGCGCATCCCGGCGACGCCGCAGGCGTCGCGGACAGCGGTCTCAACTGTGAAGGTGTCGGCCGGCACCGCGTGGTCGATCTCCCCGCGGAGGTCCAGCCGGAGGATCACACGATCGGGATCGAGGCCGGCACAGGCCCCGGCGGCGGCGGCCACGGCGGCGTCGACCACGTCGCCAAGCCCTCGCGCCGCCGCCACGTCCGCGACCGCCGTGCGGGCGTGCCAGCGATTGTCCTCGAGGGGCTCGTGGCTGATGGTGCCGTCACCCGCGACGGTGACGATCACCGCGCCCCGCGGTTCGGACTCGTCGAACGTCAGCGGCTCGGGACTGCCCGGGTAGAGCAGGCCGGAGAGCTCGTCCACCCGCCGCCGGTGATAGTGGCCGCACAGCGCGGCCGCGAAGCCCCGTCCGCGAATGTCGCCGGCGTGGAACGGGCCGTGGATCGACTTGCCGTCCGGGCGCGAGCCGAGCTCGGCGCCGTGGAACAGGGCGAGGTGAACGCCACCGTCACCGCCAACCGGCTCACCGGCGAGCGGATCTCCCTGCCAGGCCGGTTCGAGGTGCGCCAGCCCCCAGATCGTGAGCCCGTCAGCAAGCGGTGCTGGGCAGAGATCGGCACTCGAGAACAGGTGGACGTTGTCAGGCCATTCGGTGCGGCTGTAGATGGAGCCGGTGAGCAGGGCGTCGTGGTTGCCCGGCGCAAGCAGCACGCGCATCGGCCGCCACGCCGCAAAGGTTTCCACCAGGAACGCGGCGGTGGCCGCGCCGGCGCGATCGTGCTCGTACAGGTCACCGCCGATGGTCACCGCCGAGCATTGCCGATCCAGCGCGGTCTGACCGGCCCGTCGCAGCGCGTCGCGGAGGCCGAGGCGACGGCGGATGGCGAGCTCGCCCTGGCAGCCCATGCCGGCGAAGGCGCGATCGAGGTGCAGGTCGGCGATGTGGAGAAGGCGGGTGCTCATACGTGTGCGCGATGGCGGTGCTGCGAACGTCAGTTCGTCAGCACAACGCTAACACGCTCTCAGGACGCCCACAAGCGGGCGGCTGACATGCGTGCCACGATCTGACGGCACAGAGGACGTTTGAGGAAGATACGTTCGGATGGACCTTGACGTCAGCCGGAGGGATCGCCGGGGAGAGCTGTGGGGCAGGCGCGTGGTCGCGTCACGCCGCGCGGTGGGGTTCGCATCCCTCGTGATGCTGGCGGCGACGCTCGCCCGGATGTTGACCCTGCCGCTGCCGGCGCCTCGCTTCGGCGGCGAGATCGCCCTTGGTGCTTTCGGCGCAGCGTACGCCGCCGTCTCACTGCGGCTGCTCAACCGCGATCTGAGCGGCCGCGGTCTCCTGGTCGTCGCCCAGGGAGTCGTCCCCGCCCTGGCCGGTGGCGGCATGCTCGTCCTTGCCGCAGGCCACCTCGACAACCCCGGGGTCATCGCGGTCCTCCTCTTCGCTGCGATCAACATCGGCGGCCCGCCCGATGCGCCGCCCGCAGCACGGGTGGCCGCGGTGGCACTGGTGGATGGCGTCTTCGCAGCCGTCTGGCTGCACTGGCTGCACGGCGACGTGCCCACCCTGGTCTTCGCTCTGGCGTTCATGCTGGGGTTGGAGCTGGTGGTGGTCGCGCATGCTCGGGCCGCGGGGGTCAGCACAGAAGCTCAGAACCTGCGCAGCTCGGCGTACGCAGCCACCGCCGAGCATGTGGGGACCGCCATCGACGTGCTTGGCGTCACCCGCGCCGTTCTCGAGACGACGCTGCAGTCGTACCCGATGGCCACGCATGCCGTGGTGCTCCTCTACGAGCCGGCCACCGGCAGGCTGCGCCCCCTGCCGCTCTATCTCAGCCCCAAGGGCGTTCGTGCGCTCGAATCCGACAACCTGGACTTCACGCTGGCCCCCGGTGAGGGACTGGCCGGCAAGGTTTTCGCGTCGAGCAGGCCGATGCTGTGGCAGACGGCGTACGACGTCTCCGTCGCCCAGGGCAACCTCGGCGAGCAGGCGCGTCGCCAGATCGAGGAGCTGCGGCGCGGCGTCACCCGGTGCGCCATCGGGGCGCCACTGGTGATCGACGAGGAGGTCATCGGTATCTACGTGATCACCTCCAATCGCCAGGAATTGGTGTGGGCCGATCACGACCTCACCGTGGTCGCCGCGTTGGCCGGCGAGGCGGCGCGCGCCATCGAGCGAGCACGTCGCTACGAGCGTGAGCTCGACCAGGCGCACCTCGACAGCATCACCGGCCTGGCCAACCACCGCCAGCTGACGCGAACCCTCGACCAGGAGGTGGCGCGTGCACGGCGGCTCAACACCTCGCTCGGTGTGGTGTTCTGTGACCTCGACCTCTTCAAGGTGGTCAACGACACCTACGGGCACGCCGAGGGTGACCGCGTGCTCACCATCCTCGCCCAGGTCTTCCACGACTCGCTGCGCCGCGAGGATTCGGCGGCGCGCTATGGCGGCGACGAGTTCGTCTGTGTGCTCCCCGGGGCTGATCGTGAGGAGTCGGACGCCATCGGCAGGCGCATCAGCCTCTCCTTCGAAACGCGGGTGCGCGACGATGGCGCGCTGGCCAAGGCAGGCCTGACCATTTCCTGCGGGGTGGCCATCTTTCCGGACGACGCCGACGACGCCGGCTCCTTGCTCCAGCATGCGGACGCCTCGATGCGGCTGGTCAAGCTGCACCACCGCGCGGGGATACCAGCCAGCGTCGAACCAGGCTGACGGAGGCGATCCGCTCAGGACTTCAATCCGCCGCGACCGGGTATCGTGGACCCCTCGATGCACGCTGTTGACGACGATGGCTGAGGTCCCTGTCGCAGAGCGATCCGCGGCAGCGCCGGGCGCGGATCACGTGAGCGTCGCCGACGAGCGGGTCGGGCGCTTCGACTACAAATGGGTCGCGCTCGCGGTCGTGCTGTCCGGCACGATCATGACGATCCTCGACTCGACCATCGTCAACATCGCCATCCCGACGTTGCAGAAAGACCTGCATGCCGGCAGCTACACGGCCATCGCCTGGGTCGTCACCGGCTACCTGCTCGCCCAGGGGGCGGTGATCCCGCTGACCGGATGGGCAACCGACCGCTGGGGAACCAAGCGCCTCTACCTGATCACCATCGTCATGTTCACCGTCGCGTCGATGCTCTGCGGGGTCTCGCAGAACCTCGGCGAGCTGATCTTCTTCCGCGTCCTCCAGGGCATCGGCGGCGGCATGCTCATGCCCATCGGCATGACCATCATCCTGCAGGCGGTCGGGCCGCAGAACATGGGCAAGGTGATGGGAATCTTCGGCGTCCCGATGCTCATCGCACCAGCCGTCGGGCCCGTGCTGGGCGGCTGGTTCGTGCAGGACTTCAGCTGGCGGCTGATCTTCTACGTCAACGTTCCCATCGGCATCGTCGGGTTCGTCGCGGCGACACGATTCCTTCGCGAGTCGCACCGTACCGCGGGACTCCGCCTTGACGTCATCGGACTGCTGACCGGAGTCCCCGCCGTGCTGGCACTGATGTACGCGGTGGACCGCAGCACGGAGCTCGGCTGGACGTCCGCGCTGGTGGTGTCGCTGCTGGTCGCCAGCGTGCTGCTGATGACCGCCTTCATCGTGCGCCAGCTCCGCGCCCGTCAGCCTCTGCTGCAGCTCTCGCTCTTCAAGGACCGCACGTTCTCGTGGTCGATGGCGCTCAGCTTCATCGTGGTGACCGCCATGTTCGGCACCATGCTGCTGCTGCCGCTCTACCTGCAGGAGGTTCACGGCTACGACGCCATCGAGACCGGGCTGCTGCTCCTGCCGCAGGCAGCCATGGCGGCGATCTCCATGCCGCTGGGCGGATTTCTCACCGACCGGATCGGTCCAAGGTGGGTGGTCGCCACCGGCATGATCCTGCTCACCATCGGCAGCGTGGTGCTCGCGCAGATCCACTACGACTCGCCCAATCTGCTGGTCATCGGCGCGCTGTTGCTGCGTGGTTTTGCGATGGGCTTCGCCATGATGCCCACCATGACGGCAGCCATGGCGCGGGTGCCGCGGAGGTACACCTCCCGCGCCTCGAGCATCACCAACACGCTGCAGCGGGTGTCGTCGTCGGTTGGCATCGCGATCCTGGTCACCATCCTCGCCGGTCAGTTCGCGGGCGCGGCCAGGGCCACGACGTGTGCGCCCCCCGCGGCGGTGGTCACTGCAGCAGCGCAGGTGCTGCACCAGCCGGAGCTCACCGCGCAGCAGTACTGCACGTCCCTGCAGCAGAAGATCGCCAGCTCATCCGCTCAGGAGAGCTCGGGCAGCACCCAGCCAAGCACCGGCAACGTCGTGCTGGACTCTTTCAATCACCAATATGCCGGCAGCGTGTTCAGCGACGCGTTCGACCGGACCTTCGTGGTCATCGCGGTGCTGTCGTTCATCGGGATCTTTCCTGCCTTCTTCCTGAAGCGCCCTGATCCACAGGCGCATGAGGCTGCGGTGGGAATCGCCGCCTGAGCGCTGGTCTCTCAGTCGCCGGCAGCGCGGTACCGGGCAATCCGCGCGCGCACCAGGGCATCGACATCGAGAGCGCAGAGCTCGTCGAGGTGGCGGACGATGGCGCCGCGGAGGGCACCGATGGTCACCTCGGGATGAGCGTGCGCTCCTGGCATCGGCTCAGGGATGAGCTCGTCGACGAGCCCGATCTCGTACGCGGTGTCGACGCCCGGTCGCAGCGCCGCGGCCGCCCGCGCTCGCTGTCCGGCATCGCGATAGAGAATGGCCGCACACGTCTCCGGCGGGGCCACGGTGTACACAGCATTCTCCAGCGCCAGCACCCGGTCGGCGACGGCGAGCGCAAGAGCACCGCCTGAACCGCCCTCGCTCAGCACTGCGCTCACCACCGGCACACGCAGCTCGAGCATGGTGACCAGGGACTCGGCGATCGCCCATGCCTGCCCACGCTCCTCAGCGGCCACCCCGGCGTGCGCAGCCGGTGTGTCGACGAGGCAGACGACCGGCAAGCCGAACTTCTCAGCCAGACCCATCAGCCGCCGCGCCTTGCGATAGCCCTCGGGATGCGGCATGCCGAAGTTGTGGAGCGCGCGGCTGATGGCATCGGTGCCCTTCTCCTGGCCGATGACCATCACCCAGCGCTCGTCGAGCTGTGCAGGTCCGCCGACCACGGCGCGGTCGTCGCCGAACAGCCGGTCACCGCGCATCTCCGTCCAGTCGGTGAAGGCGCCGGCGATGACCTGCAGCGCGCGGGGTCGGGCCGGGTTGCGGGCGAGCTCGACGGCTGCAAAGGCAGCGCGTTCGCGCTCCGCGGTTTGCGTGGTGACAGTCATCGGCGCCCCGAGAACGCCACCAACAGCCGCGCTACAGTCTCGCGAAGAGCGGCGCGCTCGACAACGGCGTCGACCATGCCATGAGCGAGCAGGAACTCGGATGTCTGGAAGCCCTCGGGCAGCCGGTCGTAGGTGGCCTGCTCGATGACCCGTCCACCCGCGAAGCCGATGCGGGCATGTGGCTCGGCGAGGATCGCGTCGGCCTGGACCGCGAAGGACGCCGTCACCCCGCCAAAGCACGGATCGGCGAGCACCGAGATGTACGGCACCCCGGCATGGGCGACGCCGACGACGCCCGCTGAGCAGCGCGCCATCTGGGCCAGCGACGCGATCCCCTCCTGCATCCGCGCTCCACCCGATGTGCAGACCGCCACCAGGCCGCGCTTCTCGGCCACCGCGAGGTCGCACGCCCGTGCGAACTGCTCGCCGGCTGCGCTGCCGAGCGATCCGCCGAGGAAGCCGAAATCCATGCAGGCGAGCACCACCGGGACGGCGCCGACGGCCGCGCGGGCCACAGCAAAGGTCTCGTCGAGCCGGGTTCGCGCTCGCGCCTCGGCCACGCGCGACGGGTACGGCACACCGTCGTCGAAGCGGAGGGGATCGCGGTCGGGGATCTCCATACGGACCACGTCGAGGCTGCCCGCGTCGGCGAGCTGGGTGATGCGGGTCATCGCCGGGACGACGGCATGGCGGCCGCAATCTGGACAGACCCTCAGGTGCTTCTCGAACCTGGCCTCGCCGAAGCGCCGGCCGCAGCCACGGCACTCGACCGTACCGGCAGGGGCCACGGGCCGCAGCTTGGGACCGGGAGCGGCCAGCGGGCGGGCGACGTCGCGCCGCCGCATCACCTGGTTGGGGTGCCGGTCCATTCGAGGGCCATGCCGCCCCAGGTGATGCCGCTGCCGAAGGCGACGCTGACGATGCGCTGGCCGGGCTTCAACCGACCGGCAGCGTCGGCCTCGTGGAGCGCGATGGGAATGGACGCGGCGCTGGTGTTGCCCACACGGTCGACGTTGACGATCACCCTGTCCATGGGTACACCCACCCGCTTGGCGGCAGCCTCGATGATCCGCAGGTTGGCCTGGTGGGGGATGAACCAGTCCACCTCGTCGCCTCTCCACCCCGCGTCTGCGCACACCTTCCGGGCGATGTCGGCCAGCCGCTCCACCGCCGAGCGGAACGTGCCTCGCCCGGCCATGCGGATCGCCTCCGCGCCGCCCTCCTCGCCCGGTCGGGTGCCGTAGTAGATGAGCTCGGCGTCCGCTCCGTCCGCGGCCATCCGGACAGCGCGAATCCCGCCGCCCTGCCCGGCACCGACGACCGCAGCCGCAGCACCATCGCCGAACAGGACGCAGGTGCTCCGGTCCGTGTAATCGACCATCGTGGTCAGCGCTTCAGACGCGACCACAAGAACCGTCCGGACTGAGCGCGCGCGGATCATCGCGTCCGCGATGGAGAGCGCATAGATGAATCCCGAACACGCGGCGTTGATGTCGAACGCGGCCATGCCGGCCAGGCCCAGACGCCGCTGGATGAGACAGGCGGTCGAGGGCAGCCTCGTCTCAGCGCTGCAGGTGGCCACGATGATCGCGTCGGGCACCGGGTTGCCCGCCGCGAGGAGGGCATCGGCGGCCGCGCGGGCGCCCATCGACGACGGGGTCTCGCCCGGGGCGACCCGATGGCGCTCACGGATCCCGGTGCGCTCCATGATCCAGGTGTCGGAGGTCTCGACCATCGCCTCCATGTCAGCATTGGTCAGCACCCCGGCGGGGATGTACGAGCCGAGCGAGAGGATCTGGGCAACCGGCGCGGCCGGTCCGCCCGTCGCCGCCGCGTCGATCGTGGCTTGGGACAGTGGGGCGGTGGGCATCGTGCGTGTACAAGCCTACCCGTCGGTGTGGCGTTACGGGGACACCGCCGCTCAGCCGCTGCGGAGGCCGACGTTGTATCTTTTCGGCCGATGCACCTCGTCGCCAGCACCGGCAGCGCGTTCGCGATCAACGGCTTCGCCGGTCTGACGGGCGCGCAGATTCTCAGCTTCTGGCTGACCTTCATCCTCTTCAATGGGTACGTGATGCTCGAGGTGGCATCGCTGGCCGCGTTCTACTTCGCGGCGCGTCCGCGCTCCGGACGGCCGAACCCGGCGGCCATCTGGTACTTCATCGCCTCGCTGCTGGTGATGATCTCCTTCATCTCCACCGTCTGGGGAGCCCCGGCCGAGAAGACATTCCTCGACGACAGCGGCACCTACCTTGCCGTGGGGACGCGGGCGATCCGGGTGTTCATCGGGATCGGCTTCGCCGGCGTCGCCGTGATGTGCATGCTGGTCGGCGCCATCGAGACCGCCCGCCGCAAGAAGGCGGCGCGACAGACCGTGGTGATCTGACCCTCAGCGCACAGCGAAGCTGAGCATCGCGGCGGGGTTGAGCAGGGCGAACGGGCGCAGCAGGGTATGCGTCTCTGAGTCCATGGCGGTGATCCACAACGCCGAGACGTTGGTGACCGCGATGAAGTCGCCCGGGAATCGTTCGAGCTGGTCCTGGAGACTGTGCCTCGGCTCGAGGTGCACGTCCCCCATGAGAGAGAACGCCTGGGTGTTGATGGCCGCGGGCGTGGCCACCTTCTCACGCCAGAGCGCAGGGTTGCCATCTCCCGCGTCATCGACGGGGCAGATCAGCGCGGTGGCGGCCTTGGTCACCGTCACCAGCCGCTCGCCGCGACCGAGGATCGGGTAGCTGCCCGACATCGGCTCGGCCCGTGCGTTGCGCAACTGCAGGTATTCGCCAAATCGATTGATGGCGTCACTGACTCGGTCGGGACGCACGGTCTCCAACTCGCCGGTCACCTTGATGAAGGTGGAGTAGACCTCGAGGGTCCGCCAGTCACTCATGGCGGCGCTGACGGTAGCAGGGTGGTGGCTGCCCGCCGGCCTTCGCCGCCAAAGGCATGCGGGCGCGACCGTCGCTTATCCTGTGCGCCGTCCCGCCGGGGGCCGGCTGTGTTGGCGGCTGTGTTGGGAAGAAATGGTCGAACGCTTCATCCTCGCCCTCCGTTCGGACTTGGGATGCCTGGTCATCATCGTCGCCTTCGTGGTGATCATGATCTCGACCATCGTCTTCGCCAACATCATCACGCCACCGTCCAACAACCCGTTCGTGTGACGGCAGTGGGCTGCGCGGCCGCCGCTAGAATCAAGCCAGTCGCCGTTCTCCCCGTCTTGAGGCTCTCATGGCGCTGAACCCGTACGACTCGCCCCGCGGCAGGATGCGCTCGCGCGTCGAGACGACGCGCCGGCAATTCCTGTTGCTGGTCGGCACAGTCGGAGCGGTCGGCGCCACCCTGTTCGGCGGCATCGAGCTGTTGAAGTTCATGTTCCCTGCGGCCACCCTCGAGTCGCCGCCTGAGTTCAAGACGGGCTTCACAGTCGACGACCTGACCGGCAACGGCACCCTCAAGGTCAACGTCCTCAGCGAGACTGCCAACCGGGTCACCGTCGTGCTGGACTCGACCGGGATCTACGCCGTCTACCTGGTGTGCACCCACCTGGGGTGCACACCCAACTACGTCAGCGACGTCACCAACGGAACCGGCGTCGACGACAAGTCGACCGTCGTCGCCCGGCACTACAGCGCCGAGGCCGGCGCCATCTCGAGTCGCAACGGCTGGGCGTGCCCGTGCCACGGCAGCCGTTACTACATCGACTCGACGAATTTTTACGGGCCGGCGCCGAGGCCGATGGACTGGGTGAACATCCAGCTCGCACCGGACAAGCACTTCGTCGTCAACCGGGGGGACATCACCGTCTACCGCCAGGCCGGCGACAGCAGCGTCCCCACCTGGCGCCTTGACCCGAAGACCGGCAAGAGCAACGACCAGACGATCGGGGTGTAGGACGGAGATGGGAGAGAACGGACCGATGGGGGAGGTGCGGTGAGCGCTCGTCCGACCGAGGGCAATCCACTGCGCGCGTTCGCGTCCCAGGTGTGGGGCTCGATCTTCCGGCACGGGCTGCCCACCACCGACAAGGTAGCCGCCCGCACGGCGCTGACCAACTTTTTCCTGCACATCCACCCGGTGCGCGTGAAGAAGTCGGCGATCCGGGTGAGCTACACGCTGTGCCTCGGCGGCCTCTCCTTCTTCCTGTTCATCCTGCTGACCATCAGCGGGCTCTTCCTGATGTTCTATTACATACCCTCAGTGGACCAGGCCTACCAGAACATCAAGGACCTGCAGTTCGTCGCCACGTTCGGCCTGGTGATCCGCAACCTCCACCGCTGGGCCGCCCACGGGATGGTGGTCACCGTCTGGCTGCATATGGCCCGCGTCTTCTACCAGGGAGCGTACAAGCCACCCCGGGAGTTCAACTGGGGGATCGGCACGCTGCTCCTCCTGACCACGCTGCTGCTTTCCTTCTCTGGCTATCTGCTGCCGTGGGACCAGCTCGCGGTCTGGGCGATCACGGTCGGCACCAACATGGCCAAGTACGCGCCGATCGCGGGGCCCTACACCCGCTACCTGTTGCTCGGCGGCCGCAACGTGGGTCAGGGCGCGCTCATACGCTTCTATGTCTTACATGTCGTCGCCCTGCCCCTCATCGGGTTCATCCTGATGGTCATACACTTCTGGCGCGTGCGCAAAGACGGGTTCACAGGAGGCCTCTGAGCGATGGCGACCGTGATCGGCGGCACCCCTGGTGGCAGCGGAGAACCGCCGCCCCTGCCCACCCGCAGGGCCGTGCCGGTTCGCACCCCGCGACCACGCGGAACCGGCCCGGAGCTTGCCGCCACCCCGCTGGTGGTTCGCCGCCGCGAGGAGGAGGAGACCGTGGTCACCTTCCCGGCCCTGGTCTGGAAGGAGTTCCTGGCCGGCCTCGCCGCCTTCATCTTCCTGCTCGCCGTGTCGATCCAGGTCAACGCCCCGCTGCTGCAGCGAGCCAACACGGCGATCACTCCCAACCCGGCCAAGGCCCCGTGGTACTTCCTGGGCCTCCAGGAGCTCCTCGAACGGTTCCCGCCGGTCATGGCAGGCGTCGCCTTCCCGAGCTTCGTGATCATCTTCATGATCCTCACGCCCTACCTTGACCGCAACCCGAGCCGCCGCCCCCAGGACCGCAAGGTGGCGATCGCCCTGTTCACCATCTATCTCTGCCTGGCCGTGTCATTCGTGGTGATCGGGGTGTTCTTCCGCGGGCTGGCGTTCAACTGGGACTGGACTCGCATCCTTGGCCACCCCGGGGTCAAGCCGGCGGTATGAGGTGGCTGTTCGTCGCCCTGGCGGCACTCCTGATCGCGCTTGTGGGCGTTGCCGCGGTGCGCGACAGCGTGGATCGCGACTACCTGTCGATCCAGCAGCGCTACCAGTCCGACTACAACGACAGCGGCTTCAACATCCAGATCCAGCAGATCTTTCCCACGTTCGCCGATGCCAAGCGCGGTGACACGTTCCGTGTCGAGCGTTGCATCTCGTGCCACGTGCCCGACATCGGCACCATCGGTCCGGAGCTGGCCGCGCAGCGCCTGGCGCAGGACTTCATGAAGTACGAGCCCAACGCGCAGGGGATGGTCAACCAGAACCACCTCACCGGGGTCCACCCGGCGTACATCGCCAACGGTCCCAGCGTCGCCAGCTCCACCGGCAAGGGATTCGCCCCGGCCATGGACTACTCCATCTACGGGTTGACCGGCACCGGCTTCCAGCCGTTCAAGGTCACCGGGACCACCACCAACGCCAAGCAGGGGTACCAGATCGACTCCACCACGGTGCTGCCCGGCCCGCTGCCCGCGTCAGTTGATCCGAAGATCGTCGACCCCAACTCCAAGCCGTCGGCGCAGAAGATCGGCATCGACCAGGTGGGCTGCATCATCTGCCACAACGGCGGCCGCCTGGCGCTCGACCTGAGCCCGACCGGGGCCCACCAGAACCTGATCGTCAACCCGGAGTACGACTTCACCGCCGGCGCGCAGCTCTACTACACCTACTGCGTGACCTGTCACGGCGTTCAGGGTGGCGGTGGCAAGGGGCCGCCGTTGAACAACCAGGACCGCCTCGGTTACTTCAACGAGGACTACTACTACCGTTGCATCGAGTACGGCTTCACCGACTTCGAGCACATCGGCAGCATCATGCCCAACTGGGGTTCAACCGCCCCCGACTTCACCTACGATCCTGCGCGCGACAAGCAGAAGCCGGGCAGCCGCGTGCTCAGCGAGGATCAGATCCAGGTGCTCATCCAGTTCATCCGCCACTGGGAGAACTACACAACCCTGCCCTAGGGTCACAGCCATGAAACGACGCACCTTCGCACGCGACCTGCTGGGCACAGTGTTCATGTTCATAGTGCTGATCGGCGTGTGCGTGATCATCGTCCTGCTCGAGCACTTCCTCGAGAACTTCAAGTCGCACTGAGATGATCTCGCCCATTCACGCGATGCTCGCCGACCTGGACCCGGGGGACGCAGGCTGGGGCGACGTCATCTTCGTGGGCATCTGGGCGCTCACGTCGCTGGTCCTCGCAGCCTATTACTGCTACCGCTCATTCTTCACACGCTGACGAGGTGGTGGTGAGCGCAGTGGCCGCGGTGCGCCGCCGTGACTGGCGGATCGCGGCCGGCCTGTCAATCGTGCCCGGCGCCGGGCAGCTCTACAACGGACAGCCCCGCAAGGCGCTGTTCTACGGATTGGCCACCCTGTTCACCATCGGGCCAGCCGTTCTGCTGATCACCTTCGGCGAGCGCATCGGCTCGAGCCTTCTCCAGCATCAGTCCTTCGCGACATTTCTCCTGATGGCGCTGGGTTCGGTCCTGCTCTTCCTGCTCGCGTTCGTACTCGGCCTCTACTTCTGGGCAAGTGCGGTGGTGGACGCCCGGTACAGCGCACGCGAGCTCAGCGCGGGTGTGCCCGGCGCTGACAACCGCTGGTGGTTCTTCCACCTGTGAGGGCCTGACCACGTGGGACTGATCGAGCGTCTGCGAGCGATGCGGCCGCCGGCCGGCGGAACCAGCCGCGAGCAGCTGCCCGATCCCGCCAAGCCGCCGAGCAACCGCGGCGAGTGGGATCAGGCCGCCCTCACCAATGTCGAGATCACGGAGTTGGTCAAGCGGCAGATCCGGACTACCACGCTGCCGTGGCAGAAATGACCATCGAGCCGGTTTGCCGCCTGCGGGATGCCTATGCGATCATCCTTCCCGGTCGGGTTCGCGGCGATGGCCAGGGCCGCCCGCGGCACCGTCTGATGACGGACCGCCCGCCGTCCACCGGGACGGGGGCATCGCGCGTTGTTGTCGCCAACCGATGGAAAGCGGAGAGCCGGTACCGGTGAACCCACTCGCCACCACGATCGTCGACTCCTCGTCGTTCCATCCCGGTGGCCCCGTGGCCGACAGCGAGCATTTCGTCTTCAACTGGGTGATGATTGCCTCAATCGTGCTCGGCGGGCTCACCGCTGCCCTGCTCCTGTACAGCATGGTCCGCTTCCGGCGCAAGCGCGACGATGACCAGCCGGTGCAATTCCACGGCAACACCCGCCTCGAGCTGTTCTGGACCGCGGTTCCCCTCGCGGTGTTCATGTCGCTCTTCGGGCTGACCGTGTCGCAGATGGGCTTCATCAATGACGCTCCGGCGAGCACCGCCAGCCAACCGGTGATGAATGTCACCGTCATCGGGGTGCAGTTCAGCTGGAGCTTCGACTATGTCGGTCAGCACAACAGCAAGGGCAACGACGTCCAGAGTGTCACCACCCTGTACGTCCCCGCCGACACCCCGGTCAACCTGCAGGTCGTGTCCACCGATCCGCCCTGCGTGACTCAACCGCACGCGCTTGGAACGGTCAGCGACGACCAGGCATCGCGCATCAGCCAGCTGGGCCAGAAGCTCGCCGCGGGCGAGAGCATCGCCGATGCCATCTCCGACCAGGGCTGCGGTGTCAACCACAGCTTCTTTGTGCCGTCCCTAGCCGGCCAGATCAACGCCATCCCCGGCCAGACCAACCACCTCTGGTTGCAGGCGCGGCTGGGCCACTACTACGGCCAGTGCGCCGAGCTGTGCGGCACGGGTCACGCCGGCATGCTCCTCGAGGTGGTGGCGATGTCACAGACGGATTTCAACCAGTGGCTACAGAAGCAGATCTCCAAGTGAGCAGCGCATCCGCACGGCCCGTGAACGATGAGGGAATCAACTGATGGCGGCGATCAGCACGCCGATGCCGCGGTCCGGTCTCGCGGCGCGGTGGGACAAGAAACGTGGTGTGCTCGGCTGGATCACCACGGTCGACCACAAGAAGATCGCCATCATGTACCTCTACACGACCTTCTTCTTCTTCCTGGTCGGTGGGGTCATGGCGCTGCTGATCCGCATCCAGCTCGCGGAGCCGCAGAACAAGTTCCTGACCCCCGCACAGTACAACCAGATCTTCACCATGCACGGGACCACGATGATCTTCCTCTGGATCATCCCGGTCTTCGCCGGCTTCGGCAACTACTTCGTCCCGCTGATGATCGGGGCCCGGGACATGGCCTTCCCGCGGCTCAACGCGCTCTCCTTCTGGCTGATCCCGCTGGGCGGACTGGTGATGTACTCCGGGTTCGTCTTCGGTGGCACCGGCGACGCCGGCTGGACGGGCTATGTCCCGCTCACCGAGAAGGCATATTCGCCGCAGGTCGGCCAGGACCTCTGGATCATCGGGCTGCACCTGCTCGGCATCAGCTCGATGCTCGGCGGCATCAATTTCCTGGCGACGATCCACAACATGAGAGCCCCGGGCATGACCTGGGCACGCCTGCCGCTGTTCGTGTGGTCGATGGAGGTGACCCAGGCGCTTGTGGTGCTGGCGTCGCCGTTCCTGGCGGGGGCCCTATCGATGGTGCTCCTCGACCGCCAGATCGGTGCCACCTTCTTCACGGTCAACCATGGCGGCAATGCGCTGCTGTACCAGTTGATTTTCTGGTTCTACTCGCACCCCGCCGTGTACATCATGATCCTGCCAGGGTTCGGCATCATCAGCGAGATCATCCCGGTGTTCGCGCGCAAGCCCATCTTCGGCTACCGCGCCATGGCCGCCTCGATGGTGGCGATCGCGGTGCTGGGGTTCGTGGTCTTCGTGCACCACATGTTCGTGACCGGCCTGCCGCTCGTGGTCCAAGAGTTCTTCGCTTTCACCACGCTCTGCATCGGGGTGCCGACAGGGATCAAGATCTTCAACTGGCTGGCGACGATGTGGGGAGGGAGCATCAGGTTCGACACGCCGATGCTCTTCGCGGCGGGATTCCTGTTGATGTTCTTGATCGGCGGCATCGACGGCGTCTACGTCGGCAGCCTAGCCGTCGATCGCACCCTTCACGGCACCTATTGGATCGTCGGTCACATCCACTACGTGCTCTTCGGGGGCAGCGTCCTGAGCGTCTTCGCCGGCTTCTATTACTGGTTCCCCAAGGTCACCGGCCGCTTCCTCAGCGAGAAGCTCGGCAAGCTGCACTTCTGGCTGATGATCATCGGCCTCAACCTCACCTTCCTGCCCATGCACATCCTTGGCGTCCTGGGCATGCCGCGCCGGATCGCGACCTACGAGGACAATCGAGGCTGGGGTGATCTCAACTCGCTCGAAACCTTCGGTGCGTTCATCATCGCGATCAGCGTGACGATCTTCCTGATCAACTTCGTGCTGAGCATGCGCGGTCCCAAGACCGCCCCCGCCGACCCGTGGGAGGGCAACACCCTCGAATGGGCGACGGCGTCGCCTCCGCCCGTATACAACTTCGACGAGATCCCGGTGGTCAGCAGCGGGCGGCCGGTGCGCGATGCGCGCCGGGCTCGTCGGGCCGCCTCAGCAACTCCGTGAGCTTCACCCCGTCGCGCGCGTTCCGGCGCCTCACGGCGCTGACCGCCATCGCCACCTACCTGTTGATCGTCGCCGGCGGGGTCGTCCGCGTCACCGGCAGCGGCCTCGGCTGCGGCGAGAAAGATCAGTGGCCGTTCTGCCGAGGGCAGTGGCTGCCTCCTCTCGAGCAGACCGCGCTGATCGAGTTCACCCATCGCTGGGTTGCCGCGGTGGCCACGTTCCTGGTGGTTCTGCTCGCCGCCTGGGTCTGGTGGCGCTATCGCCATGTGCGCCGGCTCGCCGTCGGTGCCAGCGTGGTGGTGCTGCTCTTCATCCTGCAGATCGCGCTCGGCGCGATCACGGTGGAGTACAACCTGCCCAGCGGGGTCATCATGATCCATCTCGCCAACGCTCTGTTGCTGCTCGGGGCGCTGACGTGGATCGCGGTGATCACCGCTACTGCGCGAACCGAGAGGCCCCGCCCGGTGGGGAGCGCGGTGCGCCTCGCCGGCATCGCGGCCGGGGCGACGTACGTGCTGGCTCTCAGCGGTGCCCTGGTGGTGGACCAGGGTGCCGGGTATGCATGCGCAGGATGGCCGCTCTGCGGCAACGGCTTCCAGCTCTCGGCCGGACAGCTGGCCGAGGTCAACCTGTTGCACCGCTTGGTCGCTGGTGTCGTGGTGCTCCTGCTCGGCTACTCGATGCTGCGGCTGCACCGGGCGCATCCCGGCGACCGCGCGCTGCGACGGGCCACGCTTGCCGTCGCGATGCTGGTCGTCGTTCAGGTTGCGGCTGGTGCGCTGGTGGTTGACCTCCGCCTCCCGGCCGGCGTGCGGGCGCTGCACCTGGCGCTCGCCAGCGGGCTGTGGGCCTGCGTGGTGGTCACCGCCGTGATCGCCCGAGGCGCGCCGCGTGATGAGGCCACAAACAGCGCGCGCCTCGACACCGCCATGCGTGTCGGAGCCGCCACGTCATGAGCGTGGCGGTCGGCATCGAAGCCGCGGCGCTCGCCCCCAGCGCGCGATCGACCCGGAGCCTGTCCCGGACCCTGCGCGACTACGTCGCGCTGACCAAGCCCCGGGTGGTCGTGCTCCTCGAGGTCACCACCATCTTCGCCATGGTGATGGCGGCGCGCGGCTGGCCGGGCTGGCGACTCACCGCAGCCACCGTGGTCGGCGGCTGGCTCGCCGCCGGCGGTGCCCACGCCATCAACTGCTGGTTCGATCGCGACATCGACGCCAGCATGGGCCGCACCCGGGCACGACCGATCCCGGCCGGCCGGATCGACCCGGCCAACGCGCTCATCTTCGGAGTCGTGCTCGGCATCTCGAGCTTTGCCCTGCTGGCCGCCGCGGTGAACCTGCTGGCGGCGTCCCTGGCGCTCGCCGGCCTGCTCTTCTACGTGCTCGTCTACACCATGTGGTTGAAGCGCAGCTCGGTGCAGAACATCGTTGTCGGCGGGGCCGCGGGCGCCATCCCGCCCCTGGTCGGGTGGGCCGCCGTCCAGGGCAGGCTGACCCTGACCGCGATGTTCCTGTTCGCGGTGATCTTCTACTGGACCCCGCCGCATTTCTGGGCGTTGTCATTGCTGATCCGACGCGACTACGCAGGCGCATCCGTGCCGATGCTGCCCGTCGTCGCCGGCGAGGCCGAGACGCGCCGCCAGATCCTGCTCTACAGCGCGGTGCTCGTGCTGGTCACCTTCCTGCCCATGATGGTGCGCCTGTTCGGCCCCCTGTACGCCGTCAGCGCCGGCGTGCTCGACGCCACCTTCCTGGCCGTCACCGCGATGGCCGTGGTCAGCCCCACCGCGCGCGCCGCTCGGCGGGTCTTCTACTATTCGATGCTGTACTTGGCGCTGCTCTTCGCGGTGATGGCAGTCGACCGCGTGATCGGCTGAGCAGGGAGAAGGACGTGGACAAGAAGCTGGCCCGAAAGAACATTCGCAGCGGGGTCACGATGTTCATCATGGTGCTCGCGCTGATCGAGGTGACCTTCGTCTGGGCCGCCGTGTACCTGAACGCGGTCAAGTAGGCGCCACATGGCAGACGACACCGCTCCCCGCCACGAAGCCGACGTCAGCCAGGGGGAGCACGCCGGGATCCATCTTCCTCCCAACAGCCTGGTGCCGATCAACGTCGCGTTTGCGCTGTGCACCACGTTCGTCGGCTTCGTCGACCAGGTGCGCAACGCCGTCGGTCCGTTGGTGTGGGGTATCGGCCTGGTGTGGTTCATCGCCAGCTGCGTGATCTGGCTCCTGGCCGCGCGCAACGAGTTCAGCGAGCGTCCCGAGTCGGCCGAGGGACACTGACGCGGCGGTGCCACGGGCGCGGCGCATGCCTGGCTCGGTGCCCAGCCGAGTAGGCTGAGTGCCTGTGGAGATCGCACATCTGGGCTTGGGCGACTGGTCGTGGGAGCCCACCGTGCTGCTCGGCATCGCAGCCCTGATCGCGGCGTACGCCCTGGCATGGCGCCGCGGAGCTCTCAACCGGAGCGACGACGTCTCGCCGTGGTTCCGAGGTCCAGCGCTCCGGGTCTGGTTCTTCGCCGCCGGGGTGCTGATGGGGTTCGTCGCCCTGGTCTCGCCGATCGACACCGGCGGAGATCAATACCTGTTCTCGCTGCACATGGTTCAGCACGTCCTGCTGATGATGGTGGCGCCGCCGCTGTGCCTCCTCGGCATCGCCGGCCTGGGCATGCCGCTCGACCCCCGGCTCGGATTCTGGCGGCGCAGCTGGGCGGTCATCGTGCACCCATGGTCGGCGACGCTGATCTTCACTGGCGTGCTGCTGGTCTGGCACATCCCGGCTCTGTACGACGCCACCCTCACCACCGAACCGATCCACGTCTTCGAGCACCTGAGCTTCATCGCGGTCGGCGTCATCTTCTGGTGGCCGATCATCGACCCAGCCCGGGGCCGCGACCCGCAGCGCTGGGTGAGCCCCTTCTCGAAGATCGCCATGCTGGTGGCGTCGGGCATCCCGCCAACGGTGCTCGGGCTGATCTTCACCGTCGCGCCCCACGCCTTCTACGACTTCTATGTCCGCGCCCCGCGGTTGTGGGGGCTCAGCTCGGTGGTCGACCAGCAGCTCGCCGGGGTGGTCATGTTCGGTGCCGGCAACCTCATCTATTTCGTCGCCGTCGTGGCGGTGTTCTGGCGCGTCTTCGGCGACCCGGCGCACGACGAGGAGGAGGCTGCCCGAGTGTCCGGTTGAGACCCTGGCGGGGCGCTCAGCCGGTGCCATGCCCTACCATCGTGGACAGCATTGGTGGTGGCTGCGTGCGACGCGCATCGTCGCGTCGCCCAGTGCACCGAGGTACCAGGAGGGACCACACCGCATGACCCGGATCCGCTCGATCGCCGTCATCGTCGGCATCGGACTCGTCGTCGCGTTGAGCGCGTGTGGCAACGGTCCACCCGAGGTCGGGGGAGTCGGCGGCGGGAGCGGCGC
>JANWHI010000073.1 GCA_025450495.1 Candidatus Dormiibacter sp.
GACTGGACTCGCCACCGCGATCGCAGCCGGCGGTGGCTCGGCATAGCGGTTGGCTCGCTTGGTGTGATCGGAGTGCTTGGCCGGCTCACCGGGGTGACCGGGACGCCTGGCGTGGTGCTCACCGGCGTCCTGATCGCGCTCTTCATGGCCTCCGCCTTCGCCTTCGTCCTCTTCCGCGACAGCCTGATCCCCTCGCGGCCTCACACCCTGGCGGTGCTTGCGGCCATCACCGCCACCATCTCGGTGGCCGCCTTCGTGGTCAACCTCGACAACAGCGCCACCAGCCGGCAGGACCTGGCAGTGACGGGCATTGCGCTGGTCATCGACATCGGCCTGCTGCTCACCTGGTCGGGCCTGGTGGGCACGTCGATCGTCCAGCTGGCGCGTGCCTCTGGCGCCCTGCCGAGCGTGCAGCGGGCGCGCCTGCGCGCGCTCACCGCGGGGTTCGCCGGGTTCGTGCTCGCCATCATCGCCCTGGCGGCCGTCGCAGCCGCCGGCCCGAACACCGGTTTCGAGCTCGGGGTCGAGGCGCTGGTGCTGCTCTCGATGCCGCTGCTCGCCGCGGCGTTCTCCCCGCCCGGCTGGCTGCGGCGGGTGTGGCGCGAGCGCGAGGAGACGGCGTTCCGGGCTGCGGTCAATGACCTGCTGCTCTACTCCCCGGACGCGGTCACCCTGGCGCAGCGCGCCATCGAGTGGGCGTCGCGACTGCTCGGCGGCGGCGGTGCTCTGATCGCGCTCGGCTCACAGCTGGTCGGCAGCGAGGGACTCGACGCCACCGCGGCCGCCGCGCTCCACAGCGAGATGGAGGGCGTCCGCCACCTCGAGCAGCGTTCGTTCTCCAGCTCGCTCGGCCCCACCGCGCTTGTCGCCCTGCATTCACGAGCGGGCGACGGGTACATCGCGGTGGTCGCCGGCCCCTTCACGCCCCTGTTCGGTGACGAGGAGCTGTCGCGCCTTGAGCAGTACGGGGTGGCGATCACCGTCGCGCTCGACCGCGTCCACCTTGTCGAGCGCGTTCGCCGCAACGCTGAGCTGCTCGATCTCGCCTACGACGCGGTGTTCAGCTGGGACTTCACGTCGCATGGCATCCAGTACTGGAACCGGGCAGCGACGCAGCTCTACGGGTACACGGAGGACGAGGCTGTCGGCAAGGATTCCCAGCGCATGCTGCGCAGTGAGTACCCGGTGCCACTCGACGGGATCGTCGCCTCGCTGTGCGAGGACGGCCACTGGGAGGGGGAATTGGTGCAGCAGACCAGCGATGGACGCGTCATCCCGATCAGTGCCCGCTGGGCGCTGCAGCGCGACGCCGCCGGCGAGCCCTTGTCGGTGCTCGAGATCAACCGCGACATCAGCGCGGAGAAGAGGACCGCCGAGGAGCTGCGCCGAGCGCGCGACGCCGCCGAGCAGGCCAGCAACGCCAAGAGCGAATACCTCTCGCGGATGAGCCACGAGCTGCGCACTCCGCTGGCCGCCATGCTCGGGTTCGCCGACCTGCTGGAGATGCGCGAGCCACGCGCGGACCAGGCGCAGGCCATCGACGCCATCCAGCGCGCCGGCTCACACCTGCTCAGCCTTGTCAACGATGTTCTCGACATCGCCCGGATCGAATCCGGCCGTGAGAGCCTGTCGCTGCAGCCCGTCGACGTGCGCGCGGCGCTTCACGAGTGTGTCGGGCTGGTCGCGCAGGCCGCCGAGCAACGAGGGATCGAGCTTTCGGTTCGCGAGGAGACCCCCGACGGCCTCTTTGTCAGCGCCGACCGCCAGCGGCTCAACCAGGTCCTCCTCAACCTCCTCAGCAACGCGGTCAAGTACGGGGACACGGGCGGTCACGTCGCCGTCGGCGCCGTCCTCGCGGACCTGGACGTGGTGATCGACGTCACCGATGACGGGCCGGGCCTCAGCGCCCTCGAGCAGGGCTTGTTGTTCCAGCCGTTCGAGCGCCTGGGCGCCGAGCGCAGCCACGTCCAGGGGAGCGGGCTGGGGCTCGCACTCTGCCGTCAGCTGACCACGGCCATGGGCGGCTCGATCGCGTTGCGCAGCGTCAAGGGGGAGGGTGCGACGTTCAGCGTCCGACTGAGGCGGGCGTCGAGCACGGACACCGCGGCCCAGGTCCGGGCCACCGCCCCGGCGGTGCTGAGAACCGTCGCACCCGAATGCACGGTCCTCTATGTCGAGGACAACCTGGCCACCGTGGCGCTGGTCGAATCGATCTTCGCGCTGCGGCCCAACGTGCGCCTGCTCACCGCCATGCAGGGGGGCCTGGCTGTCGAGCTTGCCCGCGAGCAACACCTCGACCTGGTCATTCTCGACCTCCATCTGCCCGACATCAATGGCGAGGAGGTGATCCAGCGGCTGCGTCAGGATCCCCGCACGGCCGCGGTCCCGGTGCTGATCTACAGTGCCGATGCCACCGAGCGGCAGGTCGACCGGCTCCTGGCCGCCGGGGCCGCGGCCTACCTGACCAAGCCGGCCCGGGTCACGGAGTTTCTCGGCCTGCTCGATCGCATCCTGGAAGGCTCCTCGATCGCTGCCGAGGCGCGCGTCCAGCGCTGACGCCGGCCCACCCTGCTCAGCGACTCGGCTCTCCCTCTGCCGCCAGCCGCAGCGCCGCCGTCGGGCACGCGGCGACGGCCTTGCGGGCCAGCTCGAGGAGCTGGCCGCCCACCGGCCGGCTGTCGATGATGGGGTAGCCCCAGTCGTCGAGGGTGATCCGCTCGGGAAGGAGCTCGGCGCACATCCCGTAGGCGTCGCAGCGGATGGGGTTGACCCGGACCTGGCTGCTCATCGTCCTCGAATCGTCCAGTCCGGGGCTGGGAGGAGGGTCGCCTGGTCGCGGTCGCACCCGCCACGACGGAGGTGGGTGTTCACGTCGGCGGCGAAAACACGGAGCGCACTGCTCAGCAGCACCACGGCGCCGTCCGGGTGATGGCAGGCGCCGCGGCCGGCAATCTGAGCGATCCAGCGCTGCAGGCGCTCGGCATCGCGCGGCTTCGCCCTGCCGCCGGCGAGCTCGTCGGTGGTGGCCGCCAGCGACGCGAGGCCGTGCTCGCAGGGGCCGCATTGGCGCGCGCTCTCACGGGCCAGGAAGGCAACCAGCGCCGCGATCTGGGTGACGCCGCACCAGCCGTGGGGGAAGATGGCCAGCGCCGCGCTTCCCAGTGGGACATCGACACCCAGGCGCAGGTCCCAGGCGTCCTCTGCGGCAACCCAGCGGCCGAAGTACCCGCCCACCAGCACCGCGGCCACCGAGGTGGTCGCCCCGCCTCCGGCACTCACCGCCTGGGCGATCGTCGAGCCGCCTTCGAGCTCGTACACCCCCGGCGAGTGGATGGCGGCGGCGATCGTCAGCAGGACGGTCCCGGTGGCGCCCTGGGTGCCGGCACTGCGGTAGGCGGCCGCGCCGCGGCGCGCGATCACCGCTGCGTGAGCCAGCGTCTCGACGTTCTGGACCACCGTGGGGCGGCCGTCCACGCCACGGTCGTACGGGCGCGGCGGCACCATCGTGGGCCGGGCGGCCCCGCCGTTGAGATGGGCGATCGCCGCCGTCTCCTGGCCGGCGATGTAGCGGCGGGGAGCACGGACCACGGTCACCGGCACCGGCAGGTCGGAGCCGCGGCGCTCGGCGATCGCAGACGTCATGGCTCGCACGGCATCTTCGTGGGCGCGCGAGATGTAGAGCACGGCTCGGCTGGCGGCGACCGCCTCGGCAGCCAGCAGGACCCCGTCGAGGACCAGGTGCGGCCGCAAGACCATCAGCGCCCGGTCCTTGCCGCTGAGCGGTTCCGTCTCGGCCCCGTTGGCCACGACCACGGCGTTGCCGCGCGAGCGCTGGCGCACCGCCGCCCATTTTTGAGCCGTGGAAAATGAGGCGCCGCCCCGGCCGCGCAGCTCGGCGGCCTCAAGGATGGCGATGAGGTCACCACCGCGAAAGCTCGGTCGCGCGCCGAGCCGTGCCTGGTGCTCGGCCAGTGACTCCGAACCGGTGGTGGTCGGCGGGCCGTCGAGGAGCCGGATGCCGGACGCCCGCTCGATCACTGCCTGAGAACCTGGGTGACGAGCTGGCCGGTGATGGTGCCGTCAGGCTGGCGGGTCAGGCTGATGTCGACAGATGTCTGCCCACAGGAGGCCTGGACGTCCTGGGCCACCGACGCAACCACGTTGCAGATGGTGGCACCGGCCCTGGTGATGCTCAGCTGCCCGGAGGTGGCCTGGCCGACGACCATGACCGTGATGCGCAGGGTGGCGTCGCGGGCATCGGATAGCTGGACGCTGACGTCGTTGGGGCCCTGCACGAGCGTGCCGCTGAGTGAATCGTCGAGGCCGGTGGGGACGGCGGCGGCGGCGGGTGTCGGCGACGCGGTGGCGCCGGCTACGGCCGTGGTGGCGAGCAGCTGAGCGGGGGTGCCCGCCACCCTGGCCCAGCCGTTGTGCAGTGGCCCGGCGACGGCGAAGCCGACCAGCGCGATGGTGGTGGCGGCGGTCATCGCCAGCCCGGCGACGCGCACGGGCCTTCGCCCCACGGTCTGGGCTCCGAGCAATCGCCACGCGATGGCCAGCAGCACGACGCCAACGCAGCCGAGGCTGACCACGATCGCCCACGCCGAGCGGACGTCGCTTCCCGTGCCCAGGGTGTGCAGGAGCGCCAGCGGCCAGCACGCGTAGGCCATCCAATGGACCACGCGCCACACCGTGAAGGAGATGCGCCGGCGCAGCACGCTGGTGACGGTCAACGCCACCAGCAGCTCCAGGGAGACCACGCCGAGGCCGAGCCACAGCGGCCGGTACGAGCCGGTGAAGGGGACCACGCTGTTGAACAGGCTGATGCCCGCGAAGGGGTCGATCGTCGAGGTGAGGATGTGGAGGGCCAGGAAGACGAGCACCAACAGCGAGAGGTTGCGGTGCACCGCCTGGCTCATGAAGCGTGGCCAGTCTCTGCCCGCCCACCGCATCGAGGTGACGATGCCGAGCACGAGGATCGCGGTGAGCATGAGGAGGCTCACATAGCCGGTGCTGCGGGCCGCGTACCAGAGAGGGGTGGGCCCGGAGGCCGCGATCACGCCGCCATCGCCGCGCTGACCGGCCAATGGTTGAGGTGAAGGACGACGCCGTCGAGGGTGACCAGGCGGGCGGGCAGGCCGGTCGACTCCAGCCAGTCGGCCGCCGCGGCGCCGCGCACCATGGCTGCGGTGCTCGCCGTGTTGGCGTCCACGCACGACGCCGCTGCGACGCTCACGGTGCGGTAGGGCGAGGCGACCGGCGCCCCGGTGCGCGGGTCGACGATGTGGTGCATCTCGGCACCGCCGCGCCGCCAGTGGCGCACAACGGAGCTGGACGTGGCCAGGGCGCCGGTCGCCAGCGTGACGCGCTGGCCCGGGGCTTCTGCCGAGGCAGCGTGGTCGTCGGTGACCCAGACCGGCCAGCCCCCGCCCGGCGCCTGGCCGGCGACGGCGAGGTCGCCGCCGAGCGCGACCAGGACCCCGCAGCCGCAGGCGGCGCGTGCCGCCGCCGCCGCCCGGTCGGCGCCCAGTGCCTTGGCGGTGGCC
>JANWHI010000074.1 GCA_025450495.1 Candidatus Dormiibacter sp.
CAGCGAGGCGCTCGAGGAGCGGACGCACCTCGTGGGCCCAGGTGTGCATGTAGGGCACACCGAGGAGGCAGCGCTATTCGGCCGAATCGAGGATCGCCTCGATCTCCTGCCGGACCGCCCTCGCCTCGATCGCCAGGTGCAGGCGCCGCGGGCTTACATCGACCAGAAGCGGCGGGACGCTCGGTCGCGGGATCCCGACAGGCGGCACCTCGGCGACCACTTCCACAGCCCAGATCGGTGGGGGCGGAGCCGACTCCCGCCACGCCGCGGTGATCCGCGACCTCGCCGTCGACGCCAGGCCGGGGGCCCCGTCGATGAACGCCCACCACTCGCGGGTGCCCGCCTGCGCAGGTGCCTCCGGCGGCAGGCGGCCGCGGCGGTCGGCGGGGGCGTCCCGCTCGATGAGGTTGCCCGTCCCCACCGCCAGGCGATGGCCGTCGGCGACGAGCAGCTTCCAGTGCGCCTCGCGCGCCGCTTCATGGCGTTTCAGGCGAATCGGCACGGCCGTGCCGCGCGCCGCCGCCGCCCGCAGCTCTTCGAGGCATCCGCGGTTGGCGCCGCCGTGCCCGTCGAGCAGCACCCGGACCTCGACGCCGCGCTCGACCGCCCGGGGGAACTCCCAGGCAAAGGCGGGCCCCGCTTCGTACACCGCGACGTCCAACCGGGTGCTCGCCGCGGCCAGGAATCGGCGCAGCAGAGTGCCGGCTGAGTCCGGTCCGAGGGCGCAGGTCAGCGCCGTCATGGGCGCCCGTTGCTGAGGACGCTGGCAAGCATGCGCGGGCCACAATAGGTCGCATCGACGAGATTGAGGGCATCCACTGGCCCGATCCACCCCCGGTCCCGGCGGGCGCGCGCCTCCGCGAGCCCGCGGCCACGCCGAACGACGCGCCGCCCCCGCCGCAGGCGCTCGACCGCCCGCGCCGAGGTTGGCGCAGCCTGGTCGCCATGCTCGCCGTCGGGCTCATCGTCGGTGCGGGCGTCGCCTACGCCGCCACCCGCAACCCCTCTGGAGGCTCGGGGGCCGCGGACGTCCGAGTCAACGACAACCCGGTCAACGTCGGCACCGTCGCCACGGTGGCCGTCGCCAAGCAGCTCGCCCCGGCGGTGGCGACCATCATCGCCGCCCAATCAGCCTCCTCGAACGCGCTGGGCAGCGGCTTCGTCATCGCCCACGACACCTCGGTCAGCTACCTGGTGACCAACAACCATGTGGTCACCGGCGCCACCGGCCTGCACGTGGTCATGCCCGACGGCCAGGAGTTTGCCGCCAAGCTGGTGGGCACGGACAGCCTCGATGACATCGCCGTGGTCAGCGTCCCGAGCACCTCCCTTGCCCAGGCGACCTTCGGCACCTCGGCCAACCTGGCAGTTGGACAGCCGGTGATCGCCATCGGTTCCCCGCTTGGCAACCAGGGCTCGGTGACCGCGGGGGTGATCAGCGCTCTGCACCGCACCATCAGCGCCAGCGACAGCGGCGGGGCGTCATCCGAGACGCTCGAGGACGTCCTCCAGACCGACGCGTCGATCAATCCGGGGAACAGCGGTGGCCCGCTGTCGGACATGGCCGGCGATGTCGTCGGGGTCAACGTGGCCACCGCGGGCAACGCCAACAACATCGGCTACAGCATCCCCGCCGACCTCGCCCGCTACGTCGCCGAGACGCTGATCAACCACCAGAAGGTGCAGCATCCCTTCCTGGGCATCACCTACCTGCCCAGCATCGACGCCATCGAAGCCGGCTCGGGGTTCTCGGGTCCGGGGGTCTTCGTGAAGAGCGTCCGCGCCGGGACACCCGCGGCGGGGGCTGGGTTCAGGGCGGCCGACATCCTGGTGGCCATCGACGGCGTCGACATCGACAACGGGCGGACGCTCGGCGGTCTGATCCAGGCGCACCGGGACGGCGACGTGATCACCTGCAAGGTGCGCCGGGGTGGACAGACGATCACGCTCCACGCCACCCTCGAGGAGCGCCCTGGCGTCTGATCGCCGCGCCCTCAGCGCGGCTCGCGGGTACGGACCGTCGCGGGCACGCGCGAGCGGCGCGTGCTCCAGGCGGGCCGGCGGTCGACGAACTCGTAGAGCGCGGCAGGTCGGCCCGGGCCACCCTTGACGACTCCGCCGGTGGTGCGCACCAGGCCGGACTGCTCGAGACCGCGGCGGAAGTTCGAAGGCTCGTAGGTGACGCCGCTGATGGCCTCGAACACGCGCCGGGCCTGGGGCATGGTGAACTGCTCGGGAAGAAGGCCGACGGCAATGTTGGACCACCACACCTTGCCGCGCAGGCGCTCGACAGCGTCGCCGATGACCTCAGCGTGGTCGAACGCAAGCGGCGGTAGGTCGTCGACCGCGAACCAACGCGCCGCCGACTCGTGCTCGCGCAGGACGGCGGCGTCGATGAGCCCGAGGTAGGCCACCGACGGGATCCAGCCGCGCGGGTCGCGGTTGGGATCGCCGAACGTCTGCAGCTGCTCCATGTAGACAGCCCCGACCCCAGTCTTCTCGGTGAGCTTGCGCTGCGCAGTCTCCTCGGGTCGCTCGTCACCGCTCATGAAGCCGCCGGGCAGCGACCACATGCCGGCTGCCGGCTGCTCCTCACGTCGAACAAGCAGCACGTGCAGACGTCCGGACACGGGGGCAAGCACGACCGGCAGCGCGGTCAGCCCGGCGGGTGACGCGAAGCCGGCGCTGTTGACGGCGCGGAGCGGTTCGTGCATGGCCGGTCAACGTAGCAGCCGGCGGCAGCGGCCGTACAGGGTGGCATCTTCATCGCCATCCTCCCCCTGCTGTCGCCTGAGAAGGGCGAGCAGATGACGTTCGCCGTCCAGGGCATCCTGCTGCTCGTCTCCGGCGTGTACTACCCGCTGACGGTGCCTCCGGGACTGTTCCAGGCCATCGGTCGAGCCTCACCGCTCACCTACACGCTCTCCGGCATGCGCGACGCGCTGCTCAACAACAGCGGCGTGGCTGCGCTGCTTCCCACGGTCGCGGTGCTGCTTGCCATGGGCGTTGTGCTGGTGACCGGCGGCATCGTGGCCTTCGGGGCCGCGGAGAGGCGAGCCAAGCGCCTCGGCCTGCTCAAGCGCAGCGGCTGACCGGACGCCAGGCTCGTCACGGCCCGATGGCGCCGCGACGGCTGGCCGGCGGAACGTGAACCGGCCGTGACGCAATTGCCACGAATGGTGATTCCGCGCGCACTACGCTGGCCGCAGTGAATGGGTCTCCATCCGGCACCCTCCCGCCTCTCGGCGTGCCCCGCCCGCCGCGCCGCACGTTGATCGCGCCTCCCGCAGCCGTGCGGCTCGCCCAGGTCTGTCTGGTGTTCCGCATCGCCGTGGTCGTCGGGCTGATGCTCACCGCCGGCCTCTCCGCCCCTGCGACCTCCCTGCGCCTCCCCGCATCGCAGACAGTTCTCCTGCCCGGCGGCGCGCTCTGGACGGCCCTGGCCGCCTGGGTGCTCGCCGGCTCCATCCTGGAGACGGCGCTCGTTCTCCGCCTCGGCACCCTGCGGACCGGCAGCCGCCGGCTCGTCCTGCTCGCCGAATCCGCGGTGATCGTCGGCACCGGCATGTACGCCGCCGCCGGCGTCAAGACGGCACTGGTGCCCCTGGTGGCATCGATCGCAGCCGTGGTCCTGCTTCGCCTCGATCACGTGCGCCATTCGTTCAATCGCGCCCGGGCCGAGCGGCGCCTGGTGGGCCATCGAATCCCGTCGGTTCTCTACACCGGGTACGGGTTCGCCGACCCGGTCGGGGCGAGGCACCGCCAGGAGGTGGGTTACCGGTTGGGCATCGACTGCCCGCGCACCGACGAGGCCGACGCGGAGAAGTCGAGGGCGTAACCGACGGCGGGTTCGACATGGCCGGCCGCCGCGAAGCTGCCCTCAGCGAACGCAACGCAGCCGCGAGCCTCGTAGAACCGGCGCGCAGCCGCGCGAGCAAGGGTCCAGACCTCCATCCGCGCGCAGCCGCGGAGGCGGAACTCGTCGACTGCCCGCGACCAGAGAGCCAGGCCGACGCCTCGTCCCTGCTCTTCGGGTCGCACATAGAATGCGGCCAGCTCAGCGTCCCCGCTGCGCAGCAGGCCGAGCGATGCGAGGCCGATGAGCCCGCCATCGCGCCGGGCGCCGAGGGTGCCGGCGGGTGCGAGCCTTGACGCCACCCAGCTGCCCTCGCCCTCGACGTCACCGTCGAAGATCCCGTCGATCTCGGCGACGGAGAAGATGTGGGAGTACGCCGCCTGCCAGGCGGCGCGGACGACGTCGACCCGCGCCTCGCGCTCCGAGGCGCTCTCGGTCCAGCCGATGCTGAGCGCGCTCAACTCCGGGTCGCCACCTCCTGCCGGGTGACAACAAGCTCGATCGAGCGCGCCATCGCCGCGGTGAAGGCGCGGCGTTCTGCGGCGTCGGTGACCGCGTCCACCAGGTGGCCGGCACGGCGGTGCTCGATCCACGGCGGCACGCCCTGACCGATCAACTCGGTGTCGACCCGCGCGCAGACCAGGCAGTCGTCGTGCTCGTCGACCTCGACCGACACCCTGCTGACCACCGCGGTGTCGTCAAGGACCTTCCAAGCCTTGGCCCAGCGCCGGGATTGGCCGCCGGGGGTGAGCAGCAGCCGGACGGGGTCGGTGATCACTGCGGCGCCTGCGCTCGCAGCCACCCTGTGGAGAAGGTCGCGCACGGAGGCATCGAGCTCCCGCCCCATCCAGCCGACCAGGGAGGGGGCGCGATTGTCGAGGTCGGGCAGCCCTGCGACAGCCTCCGCACCGTCGAGCGCGCTCATCGTCGACCCGTGCCGGCGGCAGAAGGGCAGGCCGCCAACCAGCACGGCGTGTTGTGGACACCACCCGGTGGGACAGCTGCGGCCGCGTTTGTCCATGTATCCGCACGCCGATCCGTCGCGGCGCCGGCACCCGGCCATGCGGCAACGCTGAATGGTCGCGGCGGTCGGCGCCTCAGGGCTCGCGGCCTTCTTCGATCGACCGAACACGCGCCCTCCTCCGGATCTTCCTTGGCCGTACTCGACCGTGATGGTGGGACGTGCCGGCCCGCGGCGTCAAGCGCACGCCGCAAAGCCCTCGTTCGCGTCGGAAGCGCCACTCGCACTGTCAGTTGTGGTATCACTACTTCGCGCAACCCGTTCGCCATCTGGGCGGTGCTCCCGCTGATCACCCTGACATTCGCCGGGCTGGCGTTTGCCATCGTTGTCCTCGGACTCTGCTCATCCCGGCGGTCACCCTCACGGGAAGCCTCAACCTCACCCACGACGGGCATCCTTCTCGGAGCGTGGCGCTGACCGGCTCAGCCGTGCCTCGGCGTGCCGGTCAGCGCCGCCGCCGTGCCCAGGGTCACATACACGCCGCCGGTGACCAGGCGCTGTCCGCGCGAACGCCACAGCCGCCGGCGCAGCCAGCCGCCAGCCGCCGAGCCGACCAGGGCATAGGTGCCGTCAGTGACCAGACCGAGCGCGATGAACAGTCCACCCAACATCAGCACCTGCAAAGCCACCGCCCCCCTTGCGGGGTTGATGAATTGGGGTAGAAACGCGAGAAAGAACAGCGCAGTCTTGGGGTTGAGGATATTGACGAGCACGCCGGTCGCAACCACGCGCCGCAAAGGCGCTCGCACTAGGGTGTCATCTGCTGGGCGCGAATCGCGCACCAGGATGCGCCGAATCCCGATCGTGATGAGGTAGGCGGCGCCCGCCAATTTCACAAGCGTGAACGCCTCTGCCGACGACGCCAGGAGTGCCGAGATCCCAAGCGCCGCTGCGCTGACGTGGACCACGGTGCCGAGGTGCACACCGGCGACCGAGGCGAGCCCGGCGGCGCGGCCCTCGTCAACGCTGCGCGTGACGATGTACATCACCGCAGGCCCGGGGATCACCAGCAGCGCCAGCGAGGCGATCGCGAAGACAGTGAACGTGGCCCAGGTTGGCATCAGCATCAGTCAGAAACCGAGGGCCGGTTCATCTCCATCGGCAGTGGGGTCGGGGCCGCGCGGGAGGCGATGAGGTCGGCGACGATGCCGGTCCAGCCGGTCTGGTGAGAAGCACCGAGACCCGCGCCGGTGTCGCCGTGGAAGTACTCGTGGAACGGAATCTGGCTGTGCCATGCGGGATCGGTCTGGAGGCGCTGGTCGGCGCCAAACACCGGTCTGCTGCCGTCCTCGCGTTGCGTGAACAGCGAGACCAGTCGCGCCGATATCCGTGCCGCGACCTCGCCGAGGTTGTGGAGCTGTCCCGACCCTGTCGGGTATTCGATGGTGAACCCGTCGCCGACAAACAGGTGGTAGCGGCGCAGTGCCTCGATGACGAGGTAGTTGATGGGAAACCAGACAGGTCCGCGCCAGTTGGAGTTGCCCCCGAAGAGGTTCGAGGTCGACTCGGCGGGCTCGTAGTCGAGTCGCATCGTCATGCCGCCGACCTCGATCTCCAGTGGATGGTCGAGGTGGTAGCGCGACAACGCGCGTAGCCCATGCGGCGAGAGGAATTCGGCCTCGTCGAGGACGCGCGTCAGCATGCGCCGCAAGCGCACCGGGTCAACCGGGCTCAACAGCCGGCGGCTCTGCGCGGAGTCAACGTCGACGTGGGCGATCACCCGGCCGAACTGTGTCTTGTTGCGCAGGAACCAGTCCATCCTGCGCACGAACGCGGGCAGCTCGGCCCTCACCTCGGGCTCCATGACCGTGACCGCGCACATCGCGATCAGGCCGACAGCCGAGTGAGCACGGATGGGGACCCGGCTGTCGTCCGAGGCGCGCACCACATCGTAGTACCAGCCGTCGCCATCATCCCACAGACCCTGCTCGTCCATCGCGCTGGCGATCAGCGCGAAGTGCTCGAAGAACTTGGTGGCAACGTCTTCGTAGGAGTTGTCGTTGCGGGCGAGAACCATCGCCATCTCCAGGAGGTTCAGGCAGTACATCGCCATCCACGCGGTTCCGTCCGACTGTTCGAGATACCCGGCCTCGGGGGGAAGAGTGGAGCGGTTGAACAGGCCGATGTTGTCAAGCCCCAGGAAGCCGCCCTCGAAGATGTTGTTGCCCTCGGCGTCCTTGCGGTTCACCCACCAGGTGAAGTTGATGAGCAGCTTGTGGAACACGCGCTCGAGGAAGTCGTGGTCGCGCGCGCCGTCGATCTCGAACACACGCAGCGCCGCCCACGCGTGGACCGGCGGGTTGACGTCGTCGAACGACCACTCGTAGGCGGGCAGCTGCCCGTTGGGACGCATGTACCACTCCCGCAGCAGCAGGATCAGCTGCCGCTTGGCGAACTGGGCGTCGACATGCGCCAGGGCGACGCAGTGGAAGCCGAGGTCCCAGGCCGCGAACCACGGGTACTCCCATGCGTCCGGCATGGAGATGACGTCGAGGGCGTCGAAGTGGCGCCAGCCGCCGTTGCGAATCGCGCCGCGGCCCGGCGGCGGCGGGGGTTGCCCGGGGTCGCCGTCGAGCCAGCTGCAGACGTCGTAGTGATAGAACTGCTTGCCCCAGAGCATGCCGGCGAACGCCTGCCGCATCACCGAGGCCTCGTCGGCGCTTGCGTCGGCCGGAGTCAGCGCCGCGTAGAATGCGTCGGCCTCGGCGCGACGGGTCGCCATGAGCCGGTCCGCGCCGTCAGCTGAGGTCGCCGAGTCGGAGAGGCGCAGCGTCACCGTCGCCGTCTCTCCGGGCGCCACCGTCACCACGTGGTGGAACGCCGCTTTGGTCCCCTCCTGCGCGGGGTTCACAGTGGCGGCACCGCGGACAACGTGGTCGTTGATGCCGTCCTTGGGGAAGGCGGACCCGGCGCACGCCCACAGAAGCTCGGTGTTGCTGTCGTTGTCGCAGACGAGAACGGGCGCGGCGGTTGCCGAGGTGAGCCGGCGTGTGCCCAGCGCCGGGTCCTCGGCGATGATGGCGCCGTCCTCGACGTGGATCCGCGGACGCATTGCTCCAACCTGCCACGACCAGGTGTTGCGAAACCACAGGGTCGGGAGGACATGCAATGTCGCGGTGTCCGGTCCGGCGTTGCGGGCGCTGACGCGCACCACCAAGTCCTCGGCGCTCGCCTTGGCGTACTCGGCGGTGATCTGCCAGTACCGGTCCTCGTCGAACACGCCGGTGTCGAGCAGCTCGTACTCCGCCTGCTGACGGTCGCGGCGAGCGTTCTCTTCGACCAGCTGGCCATAGGGGAACGCAACCTGGGGATAGTGATAGAGCCAGCGCATCCATGAGTGGGTCGGCGTCGAGTCGAGGAACCACCAGTAGTCCTTGACGTCCTCGCCGTGGTTGCCCTGCTCGTTGGTGAGCCCGAAGGCGCGCTCCTTCAGCGTCGCGTCGACCCCGTTCCAGAACGCCAGGGCGAGACAGAGTCGCTGGTCGATGTCGCAGACGCCACCGAGGCCATCCTCGTTCCATCGGTACGCGCGAGAGCGCGAGTGCTCGTATGGGAAGAAATTCCAGGCGTCGCCGTTCGCGCTGTAGTCCTCGCGGACGGTGCCCCAGGCGCGCTCGCTGAGATACGGACCCCAGCGCCGCCAGCGCACCGCTCCGCTGTCCGCCTCCGCGAGCCGGCGACCTTCGGCGGTCGCGGCGGTGGCGGCGCTCACCCGCGGCAGTCTACCGATGCTCGGTGCGCACCCATCGCCAGGGCACCGTGGGCTCGCGCCGCAAAGCCCCGCGCGCTTCGAGGAGGACGAGATGGGCGAGCGTCTCCCCCACCGCCGCGCGCTGCATGTGACCACGCACCTGGTCCCACGTGCGCGACCACGGCAGCCGGCGGGTCGTCTCCCAGCAGGTGGCCCCGGGATGGTCGGCAATCGCCTGCTCCACGACACGGAGCCGCTCGGCATGATGCTCGAGCAGCTCGTCGACGCGGGCGGCCAGCGGGGCGAAGCGCCACTCGTGCGCCGGCAGCACCTCCTCGACATCGAGGTCGCGAACGGCGCGCAGGGAGTCGAGGAAGTCGGCCAGCGGGTTGCCCTGCTGTTGCGCGTGGACGGAGATGTTGGGACTGATCCGTGGCAGCACGTGGTCACCGCTGAGCAGGACCCGCCGGTCGCGGTCGAGGAAGCAGACGTGGCCCGGTGAGTGTCCCGGCGTGTGCAGCGGTACGATGTCCCAGCCCCGCAGCGGCAGCTGCCTGCCGTGTTCGAGGAGCACGTCGGGCTCCGCCTGGCTGACGAACTCACGCACGCCCATCGACGCTTCGCTCAGCTCAGCCACGACGTCGGCGGGGACGCCGCAGTTGGCAAGAAGACCGCGCATCTGGGCGACCACCATGCCCACGTCGGCGCCGTAGCGGCCGGGAAGGAGAGCAGCGTCGGCTGGGTGCAGAGCCACCCAGGCGCCGCTGGCCTCGCGCAGCCGACCCGCCAAACCGTAGTGGTCGGGATGAATGTGCGTGATCAGGGCGGCCCGGACGTCGCCGACTGAGTACCCGGCTACGGCAAGGCCATCGACGAGCGCAGTCCACGCCGCCTCGGTGTTCCAGCCGGTGTCGACGACGGCGACGCCGTCGTGGAGCTCGAGCAGGTGGACGAGGACGTAGCGCAGCGGGTTGTCAGGGATGGGCACCGGTACTGACCAGAGCTGGGGACGCACCAGCTCGACCGCGGGCAGGACACCGTCACGCCAGGCCTGCCTCTGCGCTGTGCCGGTGATCTCGACTGCGGTCACGAGGGCGGATCGTATGTCACTCGGTCTCGAACAACACCGACTGGAGCGCCCCCGACGGGTAAGGTGGACAGCGTGGACAATCTCTCCCCGCTGGCCATTGCGGTCGATGAGGCCGGTGACGCGGCACGCGCGGCGGTGGCCTTCGTCAAACCACGCCTGCGCGGCGTCCTCCACGAGCTCGCCTTTCCGATCTCGCTGATCGCGGGCGCGTGGGCAATCCTGCACGCGCCCGCCGCGGGCGGCGCGCGGACCTCGACGGCCATCTATGCAGCCACGCTCAGCGCCTGCCTCGGCGTCAGCGCGCTGTATCACCGTGGCCACTGGTCGGTGTCGGTGCGGCGCTGGCTGCGCCGCCTCGACCACGCCACCATCTTCATGCTCGTCGCCGGCACCTTCACCCCGATCGCCGTCATCGCGCTCACCGGTTGGTTGAGCGTGACCACCCTCGTCGTGGTGTGGGGCGGTGCCGTGCTCGGCAGCATCGTCAACCTCTTCTGGATCGACGCGCCCGTCGTGATCGAGGTTGGGCCCTACATCGCCATCGGCGGCTTCGGCGTGGTCATCATGCCCCGGCTGCTCAGCAACGTCGGACCCGTCGGGGTCGGCCTCCTCGCCCTCGGTGGAGCCGTCTACGTCGCCGGCGCGATCATCTACGCGCGGAAGCGACCCGATCCCTGGCCGCACACGTTCGGCTTCCATGAGATCTTCCACGCGCTGGTCATCGCGGCCGCGGTGCTGCAGTGGGTCGTGATCACGCACTGGTTGACACCGGCGGGCTGAGCGAGGCTCCAGCCTCTCATCGGGCGTCTGCCCGGGCGTGCATCGGGGGCGGCCGCTGCGCGTACAGCACCAGCCCCCGCGGGCTCGAGGCGAACCCCGCAGAGCGCAGCCTGGCGGCCAGGAGGTGTGCCGACGCCGGTTCGCCATCGATGGCCTGGAGGTCGAGCCTGCCCATGCGCGCCGCCACCACGGAGAGCATCGCAATGTCAGCGTCATCGGGTTCATGGCCGCAGAGCATCGAGCGACCGCCGCGCTCGACGAAGAGGCGCAGCTCGCCGCCGCGGAGGATGGTGTACGCGCCGGCGGCACGTGACGCTCGGCCTTCCAACTTCGGCCAGGGCAAGACTGCGCCGAACGGGTTGGCGGGGTCCACGGCGGCGAGGAGGGTGGCGCGGGTCTCCACCGCTCGCTGGCCGCGGAGCGCATCCACCGCTCCGGGCAGAGCGAATTGCGCAGCGCCGCAGCCCTCGACGAAATAGCCCCGCCGGATGCGACCGGCCTCCTCCATGGCACGCAGCACCGGGTACAGGGCCGCAAAGCCGCCGCTCACCCCCTCTCCCGCAACCGCTTCGCGAGTGAGCACGCCGTGGCGCTGCAGCAGGCTGGTGGCCAGCCCGATGCCCCGCTCGGTCGCGCCCACGTTGGTGCGCCCTGCCCCGGTCAGCGACCAGCGGCCCTGGGCGCGGGGCGGCACCAGTCGCATCAGCGGCCGGCGCGGGTGGCGCCGCACCGGGCCGAGGAAGCGCAGCGGTTGCAGCGTGTCGTTGCACACCTCGCCCGCCCAGACGAGGTCGTACACCGCGTCGATGACCTCGTCAATTGGCACACCCGGACAGGCGTCGAGGAGATCGCGCACGAATGCCGCTCCGCCGCGGCCCAGGCGATCGCGGATGGCATCGTGCAGGGGAGAGCGGGGCGGGTCGAGCGTCGCGGCCAGTAGCGCGGGCGCCTCGCCGCGCAGGAAGAGCGCGACGCGGCCATCGTCGCGGCCCACTGCGCCCCTCCCCTGCCAGACCACCTCGCCGGCGGCGATCAGCTCGTCGAGGAGCCGGCCGTCGTAAGCCATCCGCGCCGGGAGCAGGTCCCGCTCCAGCACCGAGAGAGCCACGGGCATCCCCTGCAGCGGGGTGATCACCTCGAGCAGGCGTTCCAGCCCCCGATCCTTCGAACCGACACCGTGCCAGGCGGGCAGGAATCGCGCCAGGGTGTCGCCGGGGACCGCTTCGACCTCACGGCGAAGCGCCGCCAGCGAGCGCCGCCGCAGTCTCTGCAGCACCTCGGGGTGGCAGTACTCGCGGTCGCCACCGCCCGGCCGGAAGTGGCCGGCGATCAGCTCCCCGCTCGCCACCAGGGCGCTCAGCACGTCGACCACGCTGTGCACTGAGATGGCCCACCGTGCCGCCACCTCGCCGGCGACGAACGGGACGTGGGTGCGCGCGTACCTGCGGACCAGCACCGCGAGCGCGTCCGGTGAGGGCGCCACGTGCACTGCGGCCAGCCCCGGAGGCAGGGCGACGCCGAGCGCGTCACGGTACCGACCGGCGTCGTCGGCGGCGATGACGCGCGCCTCCCCGGCGAGCCGCACCCGCAGTGCGCGGCGGCCTGCAACCAGCTCACGGCCCCACCCGGCCGTGATTCCCCGGGCTTCGGCCTCGCCGTCGGCGAGGTCGCCGACCCGGCGCAGGACGTCGAGTGCACCGTCCGCATCGCGGGGATGCGATGAGGTGTCGAGGCGCTGCAGCTCGAGCTCGGTGGCGTCGATCGCGTCCGCGTCGAGCAGTTCGCGAAGATCGTCGCTGCCGAGCAGCTCGGCGAGCAGCTCGCGATCGAGGCTGAGCGCCGCGGCCCGCCGTTCGGCGAGCGGCGCGTCGCCGTCGTACATGTACTGGGCGATGTATTCGAAGAGGAGCGAGCTCGCCACTGGTGAGGCCTGGGCTGTCTGCGCCTCGACGACGCGGATCTGGCGGGCGCGCACCGCGCGCATGATCCCGGCCAGCGCCTCGAGGTCGAAGACATCGCGGAGGCATTCGCGATAGGTCTCAACCAGGATGGGGAAGGACGGGTGTCGAGCCACCACCTGGAGCAACCCGGCGCTGCGCTGGCGCTGCTGCCACAGCGGGGTGCGCTGGCCAGGGCGGCGACGCGGCAGGAGCAGCGCCCGCGCGGCATTCTCGCGGAACCTGGAGGCGAACAGCGAGCTGCCATCGAGCTGTTCGGTGACGGCGGCGATGATGTCATCGGGGTCGAGGAAGAGTGCGGACACGTCGGGCAGGCGGTCGGCGTCGGCGATGCGCAGCGCGAAGCCGTCGTCGCTGTGGATCGCCTGCACATCCGAGCCGACCTCGTCGCGCACCCGCTGCGCGGCCACCAGCGACCAGGGGGCATGCACCCGCGCGCCAAACGGGCTGAGCACGCACAGCCGCCAGTCGCCGAGCTGGTCGCGGAATCGCTCGACGACGATGGTGCGATCGTCGGGCGTCGCTCCGGTGGCCGCGGCCTGGTCGGCGAGGTGATCCATGAGGTTGCGCGCCGCCCGCTCATCCAGGCCGGCCCGGCTGCGCAGGCGGTGCACCGCGTCGTCGTCGGAGAGCGCGCCGAGCTCGCGCACCATGGCGCCGAGCGCGGCGCCCACCTCGTACGGACGCCCGACTGAGTCGCCGTGCCAGAAGGCGACCCTGCCCGGTTCGCCGGGGGCGGGCAGGACCAGCACCTGCTGTGGGGTGATGTCCACACAACGCCAGGTGGTCGCGCCGAGGATGAACGTCTCGCCGGGGCGCAGCTCGTAGACCATCTCCTCGTCGAGCTCGCCAACGCGACGGCCGTCCTCGAAGATGTTGACGCTGTACAGACCGCGATCGGGGATGGTCCCGCCGCTGGTCACCGCCAACCGCTGCGCCCCGGCGCGGCCGCGGACGGTCCCGGCCACGCGGTCCCAGACGATGCGCGCGCGCAGCTCGCCGAACTCCTCTGACGGGTAGCGCCCGTCCAGCATGTCGAGGGTGGCGTCGAAAGCAAGCTCACCGAGATCGGCGAACGGATACGCCCGGGTCAGCGTGCGGCGCAGGTCGGCGACCTCCCAGGTGTCGAGTGCCGCCATCGCGACGATCTGCTGGGCGAGCACGTCGAGCGGGTTGCGCGGCACCCGCGTCGCCTCGATGACTCCGTCGACCATGCGCTCGGCGATCGCCGCGGCCTCGACGAGGTCGCCCCGGTGGGTCGGGAAGATGGTGCCCTTCGAAACCTCGCCGACGCTGTGACCGGCGCGGCCGATCCGTTGCAGCCCGGCGGCGACGGTCGACGGCGAGCCCACCTGTACCACCAGGTCGACGGCTCCCATGTCGATGCCGAGCTCGAGCGACGACGTGGCGACGATCGCGGGAAGCCTGCCCTCCTTGAGCATCTCTTCGACGACGGTGCGCTGCTCACGTGCGATCGACCCGTGATGAGGCCGGACCAGGTCTTCCCCGGCGAGGTCGTTGAGCTGCCCGCTGAGCCGCTCGGCCAACCGTCGCGAGTTGACGAAGACGATCGTCGATCGATGCGACCTGATCAGCTCGAGCAGGCGCGGCGCGATCGCCGGCCAGATGCTGCGCCGGGGCGCCCTCGCGGCTGGTGCATCGCCGCCACGGTCGGCGCCACGGTCGAGGTCGGCCATGTCATCCACCGGCACCTCGATGCGCAGCTCCATCGGCTTGCGCATCCCGGCATCGACGATCACCACCTCACGGTCGCGGCCTCCGAGGAAGCGCGCCACCTCGTTGAGCGGACGCTGCGTCGCCGAGAGGCCGACACGCTGCGGGTCGGTTCCGCAGAGAACGCTCAGCCGCTCCAGGCTGAGCGCCAGGTGGGCGCCGCGCTTGGTGCCGGCGAGCGCGTGGATCTCGTCGACGATCACCGTGCGCACACTGCGCAGCGTCTCGCGGGCCGCGCTGGTGAGCATCAGGAACAGCGATTCAGGGGTGGTGATCAGGATGTCTGGCGGGTGCCGGGCCAGGTCGCGCCGCTGCGCGGGGGACGTGTCACCGCTGCGAACTGCGGTACGCGCCGGCGCGAAGGCGTCACCGCAACGCCGTGCCTCGAGCGCGATGCCGTGCAGCGGGGCGCGCAGGTTGCGCTCGACGTCCACGGTCAGCGCCTTGAGCGGCGAGATGTAGAGCACCCGGCAACGCCCTGCCTCCGGCGGCGTCGGGGTTCGGCCGAGGCTGTCGACGAACCACATGAACGCGGCGAGCGTCTTGCCGCTCCCGGTGGGTGCGCAGAGCAGGGCATTGCGGCCGGCGGCGATCTCCGGCCAGCCACGCTGCTGTACCTCCGTCGGCGCGCCGAGGGCGTCGCCGAACCACCGCTGCGCCGCGGGGGAGAAGAGGCTCATCGTGTCCACGCCGAGATGATCCCCTACCCGGCGGCGCGGTCGTTCACCGCGGGTCGAGCGGCAGCGCCAGCTGCCGGGAGCGTCGGGTGCCGTGGCCGACGCTCCAGCTGCCCGGTGCCCTGGGCGAGGCCTGAGCGGAGGGTGGCGGCAGCCAGGCGGGGAGACGGCTGAGCACGGTGGACAGCCGACCCTGGTAGTGGCCCGGAGCAGGTCGGTCGACCGAGATGCGGTTCTCACCGGTCATGCTACCGATGATCAAGAGGGACGGCGACAACAGTGTGTCGCCGCCGGCCCCGGGTGTGAGGAGTGTCGCGGGTCAGGTCTGAGGCTGGAGCATCGCGAACAACTCGGCTGGCGGCTCCCCCGGGGCGTAGCCCGGCCCTGACGGCGGGCGGCGATCGCCCTCGCCAGAACGGGACACGCGGTCACGTATCGTCGCGCCGATGACCGACATCACCACCCCGGTGACGACCAAGAGCCGGCCGCCGCTCGAGTCGCGCTGGCCGGCGACGCTCGCGGTTGTCGCGGCCATCGTGCTGTACGTCACCCTGCCCGCCTCGCTGGTGCTTGGACCGCGCTGGATCCTGCCCGCGCTCGAAGGCGCGATCCTGGTTCCCCTCACGGTGGCCCGACCCCATCGCCATGCCGGCGAAGCGGGCCCCAGCCGGATTGCCGCGATCGTGCTCATCGCCATCGCCAACGTCGGCAACGTCGCCTCGCTCGTGCTCCTGATCCATGACCTCCTCGTCCACGGAGGCGCGATCACGGGGAGGACCCTGGTCTTCGCAGCGATCCAGATCTACCTGACCAACGTGATCATCTTCGGGCTCTGGTACTGGGAGCTCGACGCCGGTGGACCTGCACGGCGCCTTGCCGGGGATGCGCGGTTCCCCGACTTCCTCTACCCGCAGATGAATGCGCCCAACCATGCACCGTCGGGATGGCGACCCCACTTCATCGACTACCTGTATGTGTCGCTCACCAACGCCACCGCCTTCAGCCCCACCGACACCATGCCGTTGACGCACCTCGCCAAGATCCTCATGGGTCTGCAGTCGGTCGCCTCGCTGCTCACCGTCGCGCTGGTGGCGGGCCGCGCGGTCAACATCCTCAACTGAGCCGATGAGTCAGCGCTACGAGAGCGGCGAGAAGTTTCTCCGCGTCATCCAGCTGTTCGTACGACTGTCCGACACGCAGACGGGCCTCACCACCCGCCAGCTCGCCGACCAGCTCGAGGTGACCACCCGCACCGTGCAGCGCTACCTGAGCACGCTACGCGACAGCGCCGGCATCGACATCGAGGAGGTCGACGGCCGTTTCCGCGTCGGCTCGCGCAGCCGGTTGCCCGCTATGCAGCTCGACCACTACCAGGCCACCGAGCTCCTGCTCGCGGTGCGTGCCATGCAGCAGATGCGCTCCGAGCAGCAGCCCGCGCTGATCGGTGCGCTGGCGCAGCTGGCGCGCGCGTTGAGCGTGCCCGTGGTGACCCGTTATCTGCAGGGGCTGATCGCCGCCGCAGAACGGCGCCCGGCCGGTGGTGAGCGCCACCAAATCGAGCGCGTTCTGGTCGACGGCTTCGTGCAGCGCCGCTGCGTCGAGGTCACCTATCGCGACGCGGAGGGTCGTGAGACGCGCCGCGTGCTGCGACCGTACTTTCTCGAACCGCGCGCGGAGAGCCGCACGCTGTACATCTTCGCCCACGACGACCTCTCCGACGAGGTGCGGCCTTTCCGACTCGACCGTGTCCGCGACGCACGCCTGTTGGCCGACACCTTCACGGTCCCGGACGACTTCGACATCGACGCGGTGGTCAGCGGATCGTGGGGCATCTGGCAGGCGCCGGGACAGGACCATGTCCACCTGCGCTTCGACAGGGCCATCGCCGAGCGCGCACGGGAAGCTCTCGGCCATCGCGCTGCCGAGGTGCACGAGCGCGACGACGGCGACATCGACGTCCATGTCCGGGTGGCCAGTGAGGTCGAGATGCGTTCATGGGTGCTCGGCTGGGGCGGATCCGTAGAGGTGATCGCGCCGCCGTCGCTGCGCGCGCACATCGCGTCCACGCTGCGAGCGGGGGCCGCACGATACCAGCAGCGCGTCACAATACCGCCGACCGTCCCACCGGGAGGCAGCCAATGAGCGTCGCAGCCAACGCCGTCGCCCATCGCATCCAGGCAGTTCTCGCCGAGCAGCGCACCGAGTTGCGCCACGTGTCGCTCGACATCCACTCGCACCCTGAGACGGCCTTCGAGGAGACGCGTGCGTGCGCAACATTGTGCGGCCTCCTCAAGGCGCACGGCTTCGAGGTCCGCCGTGACGTGTCAGGGATGCAGACCGCCTTCGTCGCCGATGCACACAGCGGTGAGGGCGGTCCGCGTGTCGCCTTCGTGTGCGAGTACGACGCACTGCGAGGCTTGGGCCATGCCTGCGGACACAACCTCATCGGCACAGCATCCGCTGCGGCAGGCATCTCGTTGCTGTACGCGCTTCGCGAGAACGGCGTCGGCGGGAACGTGCGGGTGGTGGGCAGCCCCGCGGAGGAGGGAGGCGGCGGCAAGATCCCGCTGGTCAACGACGGCGTCTTCGATGACTGCGATGCCGCGTTGATCCTCCATCCCACCGATCGCACCATGGCGGTCATGTGGGCTCTCGCTTGCACAAATTGGCGGTGGACGTTCACGGGCCGCGCCGCCCACGCCGCGGGCGACCCCGACAGGGGATTGAACGCGCTCGACGCGTTCGTCCACGCGTACAACGGTGTTTCCCTGTGGCGCCAACAGGTGCGGGATGGCGCCCGGGTCCACGGCTTCATCGCAGAGGGCGGAACCGCCCCGAACATCATCCCCGAGCGCACCAGCGGCGAGTTCATCACCAGGGCCCGCGACGCTGCCTACCTCGACGAGATGAACATCCGCTTCCGCGCCATCTTCGAGGCGGCCGCGGCTGCGACGGGATGCTCGCTGGAGCTGGTCGAGGAGAGCACCTACAAGGACCTGCGGTCCAACCCGGTTCTGGCTGAGCGCGGCCACCTGCATCTCGAGGAGGTCGGCTTGGCGCCGGCGGTCACCATGCCTTGGGAACGCGTCGGTTCCACCGACGTCGGTGACGTCTCCTACGCGTGCCCGACCATCCATCCCGAGGTGGCCATCAGCCGTGAAGGTGTGTTCTGTCACACCCACGAGTTCCGCGAGGCGGCGGCGACCGAGGCCGCTCATGATGTGATGCTGCGCGGCGCGGCGGCGCTGGCTCTCACCGGTGCCGACGTCGTCACCGACCCCGCGATCCGCCAGGCGGTGCGAACTTCTTTTGCCGCCGAGCCGTGGCGCCGCCGGCAGTGGCAGGGCTCGGGCGCCTGAGCCGCCGTCGAAGGTTTGTCGACACCGGCGATCGGGTACGGTCTGAGCATGTCCGAGAAAGTCGTCAAGACCGACCAGGAGTGGCGTGACCAGCTCACGCCTGAGCAGTACGCGGTTCTACGCCGCGGCGCCACCGAGCGGGCGGGGACCGGCCAGTACGTCCACGTCAAATCCACCGGCCAGTACCTGTGCGCGGGTTGCGGCGCCGAGCTGTTCGACTCGAGCACCAAGTACGACTCCGGCAGCGGCTGGCCGAGCTTCTCCGCGCCTGCCGAGCCGGACCTCATCGAGGAGCACCGCGACTTCAAGATGATCGTGCCTCGGACCGAGGTGCGCTGCGGGCGCTGCGGGGGTCATCTCGGCCACGTCTTCTCCGACGGCCCGGAGCCGACCGGGCAGCGCTACTGCATCAACTCCGCAGCGCTGCGCTTTGCCAAGGGCTCGCCCTCCGGTGCAGAGCCCGCGGGCGAGGAGGCATCGACCGAAGCCTGAGCAGTCCCCGCCACCGCCGGTGGCGGCGCCTCAGGGACCGATCGGTCGCGATGCAAGACGACGCCGAGCATCACCAACGCGATGCCGGCGAGGTCGACCGGGGTTGGCAGCTGGCGCAGCACGATGACTCCGATCCCCGTGGCGGTGGCGGGCAGCAGGGCCACGAACAGCGCATATGTGGCGCGGGCCAGGCGGGCCATCGCCAGTTGATCGAAAACGTACGGGATCACCGACGACGACACGCCCACCCCGATCCCGGCAGCCAGCGCGACCGGGTCGGCGAAGGCGTGGGTTGCGCCTCGGAGTCCGATCGGTGACACGAAGATGAACGCGAACAGCATTGCTGCGGCCAGGCCATCGATGTCACCCAGCCTCGAGCGTTGGGCGACGCGGTGCGCCAGGACGATGTACGCGGCGAACAGAGCTGCATTGGCAAATGCAAACCCGACACCGAGCGGCTCACCGACGAAACGCGCGTGGGTGAGCAGGTAGACGCCCACACCGGCCGCCAGGATGGCGGCGAAGTTGCGCGGCACCCGAGCGCCGATTGCCGCAAGGACGATCGGTCCCATGAACTCGATCGCGGCCACCGTCGCCAGCGGCAAGCGGTTGATGGAGATGTAGAAACAGACGTTCATGAGGGCAAACACGGCGCCCAGGGCGACGATCAGCAGCTGACCGCCGCGGTCGAGCGCGAGAAAGGCGCGCCACGGCCGCCGCCACACCGCGAAGATGAGCGCTGCCGAGGCGATGCGCAACCACGCCACGCCGAGGACGTCGACGCGGGCGAAGAGGAGCACCGCGAATGACGGCCCGAGATAGTGGAAGACGGCGCTGCCCATGAAGTACGCATGCGGCGGCACCGTGGCCGAACGGAGCGCCGCGATGCGTTGCAGCTGGTTCGAGGGCATGTGAGCACGCTACCGGGATCGCAATGAGATTGACATAGATGATCAAAGGCATTAGCCTGCCATTACCTAATGAAGAACGGCAAGATACACAAGACTCTTAACGCTTCCGTCAGTATCGACCAGCTTGACCGAAAGATCATCGGCCAGCTCGCCACCGACGGGCGCGTGGCTCTCGCCGAACTGGGCCGGCGGGTGAACCTCTCGCCACCGGCGGTCGCTGAGCGCGTCCAGCGGCTGGAGCGAACCGGCGTCATCACCGGCTACCGCGCCGAGATCGACCCGCGCGCCCTGGGCTACAGCCTGACCGCGATCGTCCGTGTCAAGCCCGCGCCCGGCCAGCTGCGCAGGATCCCTGAGCTGGCCCTGGAGATCCCGGAGGTTGGCGAATGTCACCGCATCACCGGGGAAGACTGCTTCTACCTCAAGGTCCACCTGCGATCGATCGATGAGTTGAGCGACCTGCTCGATCGCTTTCTTGCGTACGGCGAGACCACCACGTCGATCATCAACGCGTCGCCGATCCCCCGTCGCGACCCTCCGATCGGCGACCCTGCTTAGGCAGCCGTCGCACCAGCGTTGCCGTCGGCTCGGTGGTGATGGGCGGTCGGTGCGGCGACCGGGCGTCGAGCGCTAGCCTTGGGAGCGGGTCAACACGCGTGGGAGGGAGCACATGCAGCAGCGTCGTCTGGGCAGAGAGGGGCCGCTGGTTTCGGCCATCGGCTTTGGGGCCATGAGCTTCGCCGGCGTCTACGGAGAATCCGACGACGCGGAGTCGGAAGCAACTCTGACGCGCGCCCTGGACCTCGGGGTGAACTTCATCGACACGGCGAACATCTACGGCGCGGGACGCAGCGAGGAGGTCGTTGGCCGGGTGATCGAAGGTCGGAGGTCCGAGGTCGTTGTGGCCACCAAGTTCGGCGGCGGCGGCGACGCGGGCCTGGGCAGGCCGCAAGCCATCCGAGGGTTTCTCGACGCCAGCCTGACGCGGCTGAGGACCGATCACGTCGACCTCTACTACCTGCATCGCGTCGACCCGACGACACCCATCGAGGAGACCGTCGGCGGTATGGCAGAGCTGGTTCGCGCTGGCAAGGTACGCCACCTCGGCCTCTCGGAGGCATCGGCCGACACCATCCGCCGGGCGCACGCGACGCACCCGATCACCGCCGTTCAGACCGAGTATTCGCTGTTCAGTCGCGACGTTGAAACAGAGGTCCTGCCCGCCACCCGTGAGCTTGGCATCGGCTTTGTCGCCTACAGCCCGCTCGGTCGCGGGCTGCTCACGGGCCGCTACCTGCGCAACGACGACCTGCCGCAGGACGACTGGCGACGCTCGGTGCCCCGCTTCCAGGGCGAGAACCTCGACCGCAACGGCCGCATCGTTCTGCAGCTCCAGGAAATTGCCGAGTCGCAGCGCCTCACCGTCGCGCAACTGGCGCTCGCGTGGCTGCTGCAGCAGGCTGACGACATCGTGCCGATCCCGGGCACACGCCGGCGCGAGAACCTCGAGGCCAACGCCGCCGCTGCGGACGTGGTCATCTCGGATGAAGACCTGAGGAAGCTCAACGACATCGCGTCACCCGCGGCGGTCGCGGGGGAGCGCGGGGGCACGTCGTACATGGAGCGTGTCAACGCCTGAGCGACGCCTCATCACCCACGCCGGCAGCCACAGCGTCTCGTGCGCCCGCTGAATCGAGCCGCGACGACGTAGACAGTCGAGCTCGGGACCTATCGCGGATCGCGTTCTCGCCGACGGGTGCCGATGGCAAGAATCACGAAACCGACAAGAGCCGCCACAAGGCCGCCGCGCACGGATCCGGATGCCGCCGATCCCGCGGCCGGCACCGGAGGCGACGCAACCAACCCGAGAACCTGGGTCCCCGGCAGAACGCACGCTTGCAAATAGGGCCCAGTCCACGTCAGCTTCGTTGTCACCTGGCTCAACCCCGGCGCACCGGTGAACGTGATGAGGAACTGGGGTAGCCCGATGTTGGTGGCCAAATTCATGTGACTCAGGTCAACTGCGCCGGTGTTGTCGAGGTTGACATTCGACGTACCCGGAATCGTGTTCCCGTCGCCATCGAGGAATTGCACGGACGCGCTCGTGTAGGCCCCCGGCGCGGGAGTGGTGACCTGGAGCGTTGTCCATGCACCGGGTGCGCACGGAGCCCCCGGTGCAACAGCTGCGCTGGCCAGAACCCGGACCGGGCCCGACCCACAGACTCCACCCGTGAAAAGGTCAAAGTTTTGGATCTGAGCCGTTCCCGAGTCAGCGTTCACCCAGATGCAGGTGGGACGCTGAGGGTCCGGGTTCACCGAGTAGAGGAAGAAGAGATTGTTGAAGTGTTCGGGCATGCTGGCGCACGTTGCGTCGGTGCTGTAGTCGAAGCACGCCACCTGGTTGACATTGCCTTCGGGAACGTAGACGCGTGGGCCGAAGACAAAGGAGGGGCTATTCCAGGCAGTTTCGGGCGCCACCACCGCCGCCAGGCCCGCGGGTGTACTCGCCGTCGCCCCGGCCAGGGTGAAGCACGGATCAGTTCCTGTCGCCAAGCAAAAGCCGGTCGTGTTTCCGGTTGCGACCATCAGAGGGAACGGCGCACCGAAGCCCGTGACAGCGCCACTCGTGGCAGGCCACGTTCCTGCGCAGATTCCGTCCGTGGTGGTGTCGAAACAGCCGAGGTAGTTGGTTCCGCCCTGTGTCGACGGCACGATGATCTCGGTGCCGAAGGCGGCGATCGACGGCTCGGGAAAAGTGGAGTTGGCGACGGCACCGGACCCGAGGGTCACTGCGAACGGCTGCGATGCACATGCAGCCAGCGTGGCGAGGTCGAAGCACAAGAGCCGATCTCTAGTGCCTGAGACCGCACCGTTTGCATAGTTGAACGCATACCACTTCGACCCGACCTGTACGGGATCACTCACATTGCTCAACCCCGGTTCGGTCGCATCGCCGACTGCGCTCAGTGCGCTGAACCCGCAGAAGGGATTGAGGTTGCCGACCGGCTGGGTTGTGTCGATGCACACCACTCCGGCCGTGAAGACTCCCGCAACGATGCGCGTGGCAAAGACGAAGAGATGACCGCTGGGCTGGTCGACATACAGCCCTGGTTGTCCGGATGTGGCAAAGTTGTTCCCGCTTCCATCGGTGATCGTCTTGAAGCTCGCCCAGCATGCCGAAGCGTTGGATTGGTTGTGGCAGTTGACCCGCAGGGTGGCGTTGTGGTGAAAGACGTTGAACAACTGGGTGTTGGTGAGGCCCACGCCCCATCCGTCACCGCCTCCGGCGGCGCCTGCGAAGCTCGAAGCCGGTGGAGCCACGTTGGTAACCACATGCGTGTACGTCACGGTCTGGCCCGACGTGGCCTGCGCCGATGTCAGGCTGACCATGGCTCCGATGACCAAGACCGCCGCGGCAATCGCAGCGACCCGTCCGCGGCTGAGAGCGCGTGTCGCGTTTTTCGCCCGCCGTCCTACCAGCATGCGGCTGATCGTGGAATGGGAGTTGCCGTGAGCGGCCATGTTGCCTCGCAGAATGACGATTGGAAATGGGCAGCGCGGAGCCTAGCAGGCGCACCCTCGCTGGGCTTGAGTGAGGAGGGCCCTCCTTGCAGCAGCAGGTCGAGGCCGTCTCAGGCCGGCTCGGCCTCGATGGGCTCATGCTCGAGGTCTTCCATGGCGCTGACCGATCCGGCAAGGAGGCGTCGCGCAGGGCCGCGGGCGAGGAAGGTATCGCACTACCCTGGTCATGCCCATGGCGACTCTCATCCGCCGGATCGGTCTCGACCTTCCCCCGGAAAGTGCCTTCCGCGCCTGCGTGCGCCTGCTCACCGACGCCGACCCGTCACGTGGCGTCGTCGATCGGCGGTGCAGCCCACATCCGCCTCGCGAGGGCTCTGAGATTCTCACCCGGGTGCGCGACCGCCGCGGCGAGCGCACACTGCGCGCGCGGATCGTTGAGCTTGATCCGCCCCGGTCCTTGGCAACAGCGACCGAGGACGAGGGTCCGGCGGTGCGCACCGGTCTCGCCGTCGAACCCGCCGGGCACGGCAGCATCGTCACGCTCAGGAGCGATGCGACCACCGCCCTCGGCGTCATGGTCCGGGCAACAGGACTGGTCGACCGCGCCCTCCTCGCTCGTGCCCAGCGGCGTGCTGTGAGGGCGACCCTGCGACGGCTGCGCGAGCTGGCCGCCGAGTTCTGACCGGGATCGACGCGGAGTGAACGCATCACGGACGTCTGATGGACGGCCAGCGGGAGACGGGGCTCGAACCCGCAACTTCAACCTTGGGAAGGTTGCACTCTACCGTTGAGTTACTCCCGCGTCAGCGCATAACTCTAGCGCGCCGCCTTGCCGGCCTCCCGGACCTCGAACCTGCCGTCGGCGTACATCTGGCGGAGCAGCTTCTTGTCCTGTTTGCCGACGCTGGTCTTGGGCAGCTCGTCCAGGAAAGTCCAGCGCTCGGGCAGCCACCAGTGCGCCACCTTGCCGTCGAGGAAGATGCGCAGGTCCTCCGGGCTCGCGTCCATGCCCTGTTTGAGCACCACGGCGGCGAGCGGACGCTCGTCCCATTTCGCATCGGGCACGCCGACGACGGCCGCCTCCGCGACGGCCGGGTGCGCGGCGAGCAGGTTCTCGAGCTCCACCGATGAGATCCATTCGCCGCCCGACTTGATGACGTCCTTGGACCGGTCGGTCAGCTGCACATAGCCGCGCTTGTCCATGTAACCGACGTCTCCGGTGCGCAGCCAGCCGTCATGGAACCGCTCCGGAGCCTCCACGCCGTAGTACGACCCGGTGATCCACGGTCCACGGGCCTCGAGCTCGCCGACCGATTCGCCGTCCCAGGCAAGCTCGCGGCCGTCGTCGCCGACGATGCGCAACTCGACGCCCGGCATCATCCGGCCGGTCTTGCCGCGCCACACCAACTCTTCACCCGGCTCGATCCCGGCCGGCGGGTAGGCGATGCAGCCGAGCGGGCTGGTCTCGGTCATTCCCCACGCCTGGATCAGCTCGATGCCGAGCTTGTCGCGAAACGCAGCGATCAGCGACGGCGGAACGGCGGAGCCTCCGCAGATGGCGCGTTTGATGGACGAGAGGTCGGCGTGGGTCGCCTCGGCGTACTGGAGTATCCCGGTGAAGATCGTCGGGACGCCACCGGTGAACGTGGGCCGCTCCGCCTTGATGAACGCGCACAAGGGCTCGGGCTGAAGGAAGCGGTCGGGCAACAGGAGCGTGCAGCCGAGCATCCAGGCCACGTAGGGGATGCCCCAGGCGTTGACGTGGAACATCGGCACGATCATCAGCACCCGGGCTGATTCGTCGAGGCCGAAAGCTCCCCAAACGCCTAGGCAGTGCAGCCAGATGGAGCGGTGGCTGTAGACCACGCCCTTGGGGTCGCCGGTCGTGCCCGTCGTGTAGCACATCGCCGCCGCCGACCACTCGTCGATCTCCGGCCAGTCGTACTGCGCGGGTTGAGCCGAGATCGCCTCCTCGTAGCGGACGTGGTCGCCGAGCGCCCCGATGTCCCCTTCGCCGACCACGATGACGTGCTCGACGGTGGGCAGGTGGCTGCGGATGCCGGCGAGCAGCGGTATCAGCGAGCCGTCGACGATGATCACCTTGTCCTGGGCGTCGTTGACGATGTGCACAAGCTGCTGCGGCGTCAAGCGCAGGTTGAGGGTGTGCAGCACGGCGCCCATGCAGGGGATCGCCAGGTACGCCTCGAGATGCTCCTGGTTGTTCCACGCCAGCGTGCCGACGCGGTCGCCGGGCTCCACGCCCATCGAGGCAAGCACGTTGGCCAGCTGCGCGGCCCGCTCGGCCACCCGCGGGTAGGTGGAGTGCCGCGCCCTCTCACCGTGCCAGGTGATCACCTCGCTGTTGGCGAACAGCCTGGCACCGCGCGTCATCAGCGAGGTGACGGTGAGCTGGTACGGCTGCATGGTGCTGTTCATTCGCCGGGCTCCTTGCGGTGTCTGTGGTCGGGCATTCTCGGTCAGCGGCGACTCTGGCGCAAATCCATGGCGGATGTCCGCCACAAGCGTCGGCCGGCAGCTCCACGGGGGCTCCGATCGCCTGCTAGGCTCGACCGATGGTGACCGCCTTTCTCCTGGTCGTCTGCGAACCCGGACACATCCACGACGTCGCCCAGGGGCTCGCCGACACCGCGGGAATCGCCGAGGTGTACACCACCACGGGCTCGGCCGACTTCGTCGCCGTCGTTCGCGTGGCCAACCTCGACGCGCTGGCGACGCTGGTGACCGAACGGATCACCACCCTCTCAGGGATCACGCGCACCAACACCCACGTGGCCATTCGTTCGTATGGGCGGCGCGACGACGCCGCCGCCTTCGACATCGGGGTCGACTGACCCGCGGCTCGCCGCGGTCTCAGCGCGACGTCCGTCCGAGGTCCGGGGACCATCCGGATGCGCCTGCTAGGCTCGCCCGAGATGGAAGCACAGACCGCGGTGACCCCCCTCGCAGCACCGAGCCACGCAGCCGCCGCGGTCCTCCATGAGGTCTTCGGCCTGCGCGCCTTCCGACCTGGACAGGCGGAGATCGTCGCCGCCGCCGAGGCGGGCCGCGACCTGCTGCTGGTGGCTCCCACCGGCTCGGGCAAGAGCATCGGGTACTGGGTGCCGGGCATTGCCAGAGGCGGACTGACACTGGTGGTGTCGCCCCTGATCGCGCTGATGAACGACCAGGTGACCCGGCTGCGTTCACTCGGCGTGGAGACGGCGGCGCTGCACTCGCAGGTCGACAGGCAGACGCAGGACGCTGCTCTGCGCGCGGCGGAGTCGGGGTCACTCCGCTTCCTCTACGTCACCCCCGAGCGGTTTGCGGTGCCCTCGTTCACGACGGCGCTGTCAGCCCTGCGCGTCAGCCGCCTGGCCATCGACGAGGCCCACTGCATCTCCAGCTGGGGTCACGACTTCCGCCCCGACTACCGCCGACTGCGCGAGGCCGCGCAGATGTGCGGCCGGCCACCGATCGGGGCCTTCACCGCGACGGCGACGCCGCGGGTGCGCGACGACATCGTCGCCTCGCTCGGCATGGTCGATGCCGAGGTGCGCGTCACCGGCTTCGTGCGCCCCGAGCTGCGGCTCTCCGTGGTCCGTTGCCGCGGTCACCGCGAGAAACGTGCCGCCCTGCTCCAGGCGCTGCGCACCCTCCCCGGGCGCGCCATCGTGTACTGCGGGCGGGTGCGCTCCACCGAGGAGATCGCTGAGCTCCTTCGCGACAATGGATTCGCCGCGGCGGCGTACCACGGCGATCTCGGCGCGGCCGATCGGCAGCGTGCGCACGGCGGGTTTGCGGGCGGCCAGATCGAGGTGATCGTGGCCACGTCCGCGTTCGGGATGGGCATCGACCTCCCTGACATCCGCAACGTTGTGCACCTCGACTTCCCAGGCAGCATCGAGCAGTACTACCAGGAGGCGGGCCGCGCCGGACGCGACGGCGAGCGCGCCGACTGCACGCTCCTCTACAGCCCCGCCGACCGCGACCTCCAGGCGTTCTTCATCGAGCAGGCCTACCCCGAGCGCGACGTGGTCCGCGAGGTGTACCGCCAGGTCCTCCGCGAAGGGCGCTGGGACATCGACGATTGGGATGCGCGGCTGCCCGGTCGCGAGAGGCACATCGTCCGGGCCGCGATCGACCTCCTCCGCCGCGCCGGTGCGCTGCTCGACGGCGGCGACGTGGCCCGGCTGCAGGCGGCCCCGGCGGACTTCGACGCTCAGTCAGTCCTGCGCGAGCACGCCTACGCACGCCTCAACCAGGTGATGGGGTACGCGCGCGGCGGGGAGTGCCGCCATGCTCGCATCGCTGACTACTTCGGCGAGGAGGGCGCGGCGAGGTCGTGTGCCTCGTGTGACAACTGCCTTGCTCCGCCACGGCAGCGCGTTGCCGTCTCCCCCACCGACGTCGCCAAAGCCCTGAGCGCGGCCGCACGCTTCGACGGTCACCTCGGCGCCTCACGGCTGGCCGCGCTGCTCCGCGGCACCGACGACGCCTGGACGCAGCAGCGCCCATGGGTTCGCGACGCGCCGTTCTTCGGAGCCCTGCGCACCTGGACCGCCGACGGCACCCGCGAGCTTCTCGTTGTGCTCATCGAGGAAGGCTACCTGCGTCGCAGCAGCGGTGAGCGCCCGGTGCTCTCGCTGACCGTGCTCGGTCACACAGTTCTCGATGGTGACGGCGGCGATGTCGATGTCGAGATCGAGGTCGCCGGGGCGGGTGCCCGCGATCGCGGTCGCACCACCGCGGCCAGCGCCGACCTCGACGCGCCGGCGGGCGAGCGATTCGAACGTCTGCGCGCGTGGCGGCGCGCCACCTCACTGGATGCAGCGGTGCCGGCCTACGTGGTGTTCGGTGACAGGACCCTGCGCGAGCTCGCCCAGCGCAACCCGTCCACCACCGGCGCGCTTGCTGGGATCCCGGGAGTCGGCCCTGCCAAGCTGGCCCGCTACGGCGAGGAGGTGCTGCGGGTGCTCGCTGCGGAACGATCGTGATCCAGCACCCCTCGGCGAGCTTCGCCTTCACAGCCCGGTGCCGGATCCTCAACCGTCCCGGCATGCTGGGCCAGCTCGCCTCGGCGATCGGCGGGCTCGGCGGTGACATCCGCGGCATGGACATCGTCCGCGTCGACCGCGGGGCGATCGTGCGCGACGTGACCGTTCTCGCTGCCGACGCCGATCATGCCCAGCAGCTCGTCGACATGATGAAGAAGGTGCCCGGGGTCGAGGTGCTGGAGTACTCCGATCGCACCTTCCTCGCTCACCTCGGCGGCAAGATCGAGGTGGTGCCGCGCACGCCGATCCGCACCAGAGAGGACCTCTCGATGGTGTACACACCCGGCGTCGCGCGCATCAGCATGGCCATCGCTGCAGACCACTCACGGGCCCGCAACCTCACCATCAAGCGCAACTGCGTCGCCATCGTCACCGACGGCAGTGCGGTGCTCGGCCTTGGCAACATCGGACCCGAGGCAGCGCTGCCGGTCATGGAGGGCAAGTCGATGCTCTTCAAGGAGTTTGGCAGCGTCGACGCGTTTCCCATCTGCCTGGCCACGCAGGACGTTGACGGGATCGTCGCCACCGTGACCAACCTCGCTCCCACGTTCGGAGGCATCAACCTCGAGGATATCTCCGCACCCCGTTGCTTCGAGATCGAAGAGCGGCTGTCCGAGGTGCTCGACATCCCCGTCTTCCACGACGACCAGCACGGCACCGCCATTGTCGTGGTGGCTGCCCTGTTCAACGCCCTCAGGGTGGTCAGCAAGCGCATCGAGGATGTGCGCGTGGTCTGCCTGGGCGTCGGCGCCGCCGGCACCGCCGTGACCAGGCTCCTGCTCGCAGCCGGTGTCGGTGACATCATCGGTGTCGACCAGGCGGGGATCCTCCACGAGGACGTCGAGGGCCTCACCGATTCACACCTGTGGTATGCGCACCACACCAACCCGCGCCGTATTCGGGGCACGCTCGCGCAGGCGCTCGAGGGCGCGGATGTGTTCATCGGTACCAGCCTCGGCGGACTGCTCGATCCCGGCCTGGTCAGCCGGATGGCCGACCTGCCCATCGTCTTCGCGCTCGCCAACCCGGAGCCAGAGGTTCAGCCGGAGGCGATCGAGGGGGTGGCGGCGGTGATCGCCACCGGGCGCAGCGACTACCCGAACCAGATCAACAACGTGCTCTGTTTCCCGGGCTTCTTTCGCGGCCTCCTCGACAGCGGGGCTCGCCAGATCACCGATGCGATGAAGCTGTCCGCAGCCGGCGCGATCGCGGACAGCGTCGGCGGCGACCTCCACCCCGAATACATCATCCCGTCGGTGTTCAACCGCGCGGTGGCCCCAGCGGTGGCGGCGGCGGTGGCCGCCGAGGCGACGCGCAGCGGCCTGGCACACAAGCTCGCTGACCTCGTCGATCCGCTGCACACAGGTGACGGGGCGGCGGGCCCCTGACGATCGGGTGGGGCCGGCCGGGTTGCGCGCTCGGTCCGGTACCCTCGATCCATGACCACAACCGGAGCCCCTGCGGCCGCGATGACCGGCGCAGCCCGCTTCCTCGCCGCCGCACGGCGGCAACCGGTGGACCGGACGCCGGTCTGGTTCATGCGCCAGGCCGGACGCTGCCTGGCTGCCTACAGGGAGCTGCGCGAGCAGTACGACATCCTCACCATCACACGGACCCCCGAGCTGTGCGCCCGCGTGACCCTGATGCCGGTCGAGGAGTTCGGTGTCGACGCGGCCGTGCTCTACGCCGACATCATGCTGCCGCTCTACGGGATGGGGGTGCCGTTCACCATCGATCCGGGGCTGGGCCCGGTGATCCACGCGCCGGTGCGCGATGTCGGCGCAGTCAGAGCTCTGCGCATCGTCGACGCGGAGGAGGCCACCCCGGACCTGTTCAGGGCGATCAGGCTGATCCGGCACGAGCTGGACGGGCGCACCGCGGTGCTCGGCTTCGCCGGGGCGCCGTTCACGGTGGCCTCCTACCTCATCGAGGGACGGCCCACCAAGGATTTCGCGCGCAGCAAGGCGCTGATGTACGGCCAGCCCGCCGTCTGGCATGAACTGATGGAGACGCTCACCGAGGTGACCATCCGCTACCTGCGCGCGCAGGTAGCGGCGGGTGTGCAGGCTCTCCAGCTCTTCGATTCCTGGATCGGCGCGTTGGGCGCAGCGGAGTACGCGGAGTACGTGCTGCCGTACGTGCGCCGGATCTTCGAGGGAGTCGCCGGCACCGTGCCGACCATCCACTTCGGCACCTCGACCGCGCACCTGCTCGAGCAGATGGCTGAGGCGGGGTCCGATGTGATGTCCGTCGACTGGAGGCTGCGCCTCGACGCAGCCTGGGCGCGCATCGGCGATCTCGCCATCCAGGGCAACCTCGACCCCGCCATCTGTCTTGCGCGCTGGCCGGTGGTGGAGCGGGAGACGCGGCGCGTTCTCGCGGAGGCAGGCGGCCGGCCCGGACACATCTTCAACCTCGGCCACGGTGTGCTCGCCGACACACCGGGTGACATTCTCCGTGGCATCGTGGAGCTGGTGCACGCTGACACCGCTGGCGCGGCCGCACGGTGAGTGCCGGCCCGAGGTCGCAGTCCTGCGTCGGCGTGCTGCTGCTCACCTTCGGGTCGGCGGTAACGTCCGCTGACGTCCCCGCCTACCTGCGCAGCGTGCGCGGGGGACGTGAGGTGTCCGACGAGCTCGTCACCGAGTTCAAACGGCGGTTCGACGTCATCGGACGCTCGCCGCTTATCGACATCACCCTCGACCAAGCGGCGGCGCTGGAGCTCGCTCTCGTCGAACGCGACGGTGCGGGAGGCTTCCAGGTGGCGGCGGGCATGCTGCACTC
>JANWHI010000075.1 GCA_025450495.1 Candidatus Dormiibacter sp.
CACCACCACGCCCTCGGGTCCGGCTGAGTCGCGGGCCATCCGCAGCGCCGCGGCGACATCAGCCGCGGTGCTCGCGCCGGCACCCCAGCGGCGCGCCAGGTCGGTGGCATCCGCCGCGCGCGGAGTGGCCGGCGCGGTGAAGACCACCTCGCGGGTCAGGGGGTGGAGTGCGGTCAGCATGGCGTCGAGCTCCTTGTCCGCCATGGCGCCGAACACAGCGACCGAGTGACGCCCCTCGCACAGTGGACCGGCGGCGGCGACCATGGCCGACACCGCCTCGGTGTTGTGGCAGCCATCGATGAGCAGCGATGGCGAACCGACGATCCACTGCATGCGGCCGGGCCAATGCAGGGTCGCGGCGCCGCGCGCGATCGCCTCATCCGGGATGCTCATCCCGCGGCGTGACAGGACACGAGCGGCGTGCGCGGCAGTCGCGACGTTGCGGAACTGGAAGCCGCCGATGAGTTGCGCTGTCACATGCAGCGGCGGATCGTCGATGTCCACAGCGACTCCACGATGCTCGCGTTGCTCGCCCCGCCAGGCGACGTCGGTACCCACACCGACGCATGAGCCCGCTGCCGCGTGCTCCGCGGCTGCGCGGATCACGGTGAGTGCCATCCCCTGGGCACCGGTGACGACGTCGTTGCCCCCCTTGATGATCGCCGCCTTCTCGGCGGCGATCCCCGCGATCTCATGGCCGAGCTCCGCGGTGTGGTCGACCGCGATCCCCGTGATCACGGCAACGCCCAGGTCGAGGACGTTGGTGCTGTCGAGCCTGCCACCGAGGCCCACTTCGCAGATGAGCACGTCAGGCGTCGCGTCGCGGGCGGCGAGGATGCCGGCGGCGGTCACGACCTCGAACACCGTCGGCGGGCCGAGCGCGTCCGGCATCCCCTCTGCGGCGTCGAGAACGCGGGCGATGACGTCGGCAAAGCCCTGCTCTGAGATGGGCCGCCCGTCGAGGGCGATCCGCTCGCACCACGAGAGGAGGTGCGGCTTGGTGAGCATCACTGTGCGCAGACCGGCGGCGCGCCCCATCGACTCCAGCAGAGCGCACACCGACCCCTTGCCGTTGGTCCCGGCGACGAGCACGCCCTTGAGCCCGCGATGTGGATTGTCGAGCAGGCCCATCAATGCTTCGATGCGTTCGAGGCCGAGCCTCATCCCGCGCCCCTCGAGCGCCTCCAGCGCGGCCAGCGCGCCGGCGTAGTCGAGGGTCAGCGCCACGGCCACGTCGCGCTCATCGCCTCCTCCGCGCCGGGCCGCTCCACCACGTCGCGCAGCCAGCGCAGCCACGCACGTCGCCGGGGTGCGGCGTCACCGATCTCCTCGACGGCGGCGACGCGAAGGAGGCTCCCAGTCTGGTGCACGATCGCGGCCTGGAAGTCCTGGTACTCCAGGAGCGTGGGACCGTCCACGACCGCGTCAGCTGCTCCGGCGCCGTGGACCACGAAGCCGAAGATGCGACCGCGTTCGTGGTCGAACGTGGACCGTGGGGTGACGGTGAGAGGGCCGGCTGCGGGCAGCAGTGGGGTCAGCATCTCCAACCAGGCGCGCTGAGGATCCGGCGCGGCGTCGACGGCATCGAGCACGAAGAGCTCGCCGCTCAGCGCGGCCACGGCGGCTCCGAACTGGCTCCAGTACAAGAGGTCGACACCATTGAGGGCGACGCTACCGAGGTCGGCGCCGCCGCCGTCCACGAAGCTGACCATGAACGGCCGTGCGTAGGGCTTGCGTGCCTCATGCTCGGACCAGCGCAGCCGCAAGGTGGCCATGCGCCCTCAGCGGGGCGATGCGGGCACGGCGCCGCCCCTGCGCGCCTCACAGAGGGCGACCGTGTTGTGCATGAGCATGGCGATGGTCATCGGACCGACGCCACCTGGCACAGGCGTGAGCCACCCCGCCACCGGCTCGACGGAACCCCGATCGACGTCGCCATGCAGCTTGCCTTCAACGCGCGAGATGCCGACGTCGATGACGCAGGCCCCCGGCTTCACGTGGTCGGCGGTGATCATGCCGGCGCGACCGATGGCGGCGACGAGGATGTCCGCCTCGCGGCACACCGCGGGAAGGTCCACCGTCCGCGAGTGGCACATGGTCACTGTGCAGTCCGCGTTGAGCAGCAGCATCGCCATCGGGCGCCCCACCAGCGCGCTGCGGCCGACCACCACGGCACGGCTGCCGCGCAGCGGCACGTCGTAGCGGCGCAGGATCTCCATGCAGCCGGACGGCGTACAGGCCACGGCCGCCGCCCTGGCTCCCTGCGCCAGCAGCCCCATGTTCACGGGGTGCAGCCCGTCGGCGTCCTTGTCCGGTCGGATCACGTCGAGAACGGCGTCGGGATCGATCTGCGCCGGCAGCGGCAGTTGGACGAGGATGGCGTCGATGCCGTCGTCATCGTTCATTCGCTGCACGATGCTCACGATGTCAGCCGTCGAGCTGTCGCCGGGCGGCGTCTGCTGTTCGACGTGGATACCCAGCTCCTCGGCCGCCTTCCCCTTGTTGCGCACGTAGACCTGCGAGGCGGGATCATCACCGCACAGCACGACGCCGAGCCCCGGCCTGACCCCGGCCTCGGTCAGCGCGCGCGCACGATCGCCGACCTCCGCGCGCACGGCGGCGGCGACCGCCTTCCCGTCGATGATCACCGCGCTCACGCCTGCGCCTGACCCCGTGCGCGCTCGATGACCACGGCAAAGCGGTTGAAGATGCCCGCGAGCGGTGGCTGCTTGGCCACGCGTACCCGGACCGACGTGATCCGCTCGTCGCTCAGCAGGGCGGTGGCGATCTCCTCGGCGACCTTCTCGAGGAGGTTGTGCTGCCTGGTCTCGACGACGTGACGGACGGCGTCGTAGCAGCGCACGTAATCGACGGTGTCGTGCAGCCGGTCACTGCCGCCGGCGGGCCGGAGGTCGGTGCGGATCTCGACGTCGACGTCGACGCGGCCACCGAGTGCGCGCTCGGCCTCCACGTCACCGTGGTGGCCGAAGAACTGCAGGCCCTCGAGGAGGAGCCGATCGCTCGCCATCGCCGCGATTGTAGGGAGCGGGCGCTCGGCTCCCGGTCAGCTCGCCTCGGAGGTCTGCTCGGGACGCAACACCTGCTCGGCCTTGGTGACGGGGTTGACCATGACCACGACGAAGAGGTCCTCGAAGTCGCACTGGAACAGCTGCATGAGCGACTGCCGCAGCTTGGGGCCGGGGTTGCGCGTGCCCGCCTCGAGCGCAGGGATGTAGTTCTGGGTGACGCCAAGGCGACGAGCCAGCTCGCGCTGCGTGAGGTGGTGCCGATCGCGCATGGCGCGGAGGCCGGTGGCGCGCACCTCGACGTTCATTTCCCTCCGAGGGTATGACGGAAAGGTAGTTTTGTCAACGCGGAATGGCGGCGCTGCGAATAGAGTGGAGCGCATGTGCCGCGTGTGCCTGAAGCGTCCTGAGATCCCTGACGAACGGTACGGCCGATGCGAGAGTTGTGCCAAGAATGGTCGCATCGCCTTCCGTTTCCGGCTGGGACCGGGACGCAGCGGAGACGGCCTGGTGGTTCGCGCGGGCGAGCTCTCCCCGCGAGCGTTGCGACAGAGATGGCGCGAACCGCTCGCGGCGTACGGCGGCCACGCCGCAGCGAGGCCGCACCTCGGGTTGCACGAGATTGAGCTTGTCACCGCCCGCGACAAGCTGGAGTCGGTCCGCGTGGCCCAGGACCTTGGAGCGCGTGCTGATGAAGCGTTGGCGGCGCTGCGGACGGCAGCCGAGCGCACCGACGCAACGTGGTGACCGTGCCCCTCCGGCTCAGCCCGCGAGCAGCTTCCACCACGGTGACGGCCCGCTCAGGGAGTGAACCGTGGTCAGGGCCCAAGTCCCCACCGGGGTGCCCTTCAGGGTCACGGTGACGGTACCGGCGGCCGCGCCGGGGCCTGACGGCGCGATGACGGCCCGCGGGGAAACCGTCACGGAGAGGATGTCGCCGGTGCGCAGGAGCACGACCCTGTCCGGTCCGCTCACCTGCACCGTGGTGTACGCCGCCCAGGGGGCGTCGACGTGGCCCCTCACCGGGATGGAGCCAGGTCCCACCCGGACCGTGCTGAAGTCCGTGTAGGCGCTGTCCACGGCGGCGCGGGCCACCCGGAACGCCCCGCCCAGCTCGGGGTTGGCCAGGTCGACGTTGCCGTCGGCAGGCTGGTCGAGGACGGCACCAACCATGGTGAGCGCGGGCGCGCCCGCCGACAGGGTTCGCCGTGCCGCGAAGAGCAGGCACCCGCCCGCGGCGGGTGTCCAGCCCGTCTTCACTCCCACCCAGCCGGGCTCCGCACCGAGGAGGATGTTGAGGTTCTGCACCGCGGTGCCGTCTGGAAGCGTCGCGCTGGCGGTCGACACCACGCCGATGAGCGCGTCGTTCTTGACAACGGCCTCACCGAGGAGAAGGAGGTCGGCGGCGGTGGATGTCGTTCCCGGGTCCAGCCCGTCGGGGTCGGCGAAATGGGTGTGGTGCATGCCGAGCGATGCCGCGCGTGCGTTGAGACGGCGGACGAAGGTGGCCTGTGTGCCGTCGATCCAACGGGCAGCGGTGAGGGCGAAGTTGTTGGCGGACGGCAGCATGAGGCCGATCAGAAGATCGCGCTCGGCCAGGCGTTCACCGAGGCTGACCGGCGCATACGACCCGCCGCTTGCAGCGATGCGGCGGTAGTCGTCCACGTCCTGCTGCGTCATCGTCAGCGACGGCCCCGCCTGACCGGGGAGCAGCGGGTGCGTCTCGAGGATGACCAGCGCTGTCATCGTCTTGGCGACCGACGCGATCGGCCGCACCGTCAACGCGTCGGCCGACGCCAGCGGCGTGATCGCGCTGTCGAAGACGGCGGCCAGGGCGAAGCTGCCCTGGCCGGGCGTGGCGATCGCGGTGGACACCATGGGCGCGGCGGCCCACGAGGCCGACGACGTCAGGGTCGGGGTCAGGGCAGGGATCGGTGCCGACAGCCGCGTGGCGGCAAGCACAGTGCCCGTACCGGCTGCGGCGAGGACCACTGCACCGAGCAGCACCAGGAACGCGACGCGGAGCGGACGAGCCACTGCGCGCATCCAACGAGCTCGCAGGGACCCCGTTACTCGCCGGGGCCCCGCGTCTACTCGATCAGCGACCGCCCCGCTTGGAGCCGCGTGCGTTCTTCAGCGCACCGCTGAGGGTTGTGCTGGCCGCGAATCGGACGACCCGGCGTGCCGGCACGCTGACGGCCTCACCAGTGCGGGGGTTGCGACCCATTCGCGCGGCGCGCTGCGCGGTGCGGAACGACCCAAAACCGTGAATGCGGACCTCGTCGCCCTTCTCGAGGGCGCCGGAGATGGTGTCGAAGAACCAGCGCACCTCATCACGCGCGGCGGTCATGGTGATTTCGGCACGCTCGGCGAGCTTCTCTGCAAGGACGTCACGGGTCACGACATTCGCCATGGTCTCTCTCCAAGGATGGTCGGCGGGAAAACTCGCGGAAGTGTAAGGAAACGAAAAGGCTTTTGCCAACCAGCTCGCTCACGTCGAATGCTCGGGGCTGTGTTACGGTGACGCGGTGTCCCACGCGCGCGATGTGAAGCGTTGAGGCCGGCGACGCGCAGCGAGATCGGCGGCTGGGACGCTCTGGTCGTCGCCAATCCCGACGGCGGTCACATCCTGCAAAGCCGGGCGTGGGGCGAGTTCAAACGCGGCTGGGGATGGCGTCCAACCTACTGGATCGCCGAGGCTGCCGATGCGCAGGTCGCGATCCTATTCCTGCGCCGGCGCATTCCCGGGATGGGCGACCTGTGGTACGCACCCAAGGGGCCGGGCGTCGCCGACGCCGCCACGCTGGCGGTGATCCTCGCCGACCGCCAGTCGCTGCAATCCGCGTTCCTGGTCAAGGTGGAGCCCGAGCTCGACTCGGCGCGCGCCGACACACGCG
>JANWHI010000076.1 GCA_025450495.1 Candidatus Dormiibacter sp.
ATCGCCGCGATGCCGGCGGTCACCTCGCCGGCGGGTCCGGCGTCCAGGGCGCGCGCGCAACGGATCGCGGCCGCCCCCTTGGCCACGTCGAGGGCGAAGGTGGCTGCCGCAGCCCCGGGACCGACGGCGCGGAGGACGTTGGTGGTGCCCATGCTCCCGCTGCCGAGGTCGCGCACGTCGAGGCCGCGTGCAGCGCGCCCCAGGAGGAGGCCGAAGGGGATCGATCCGATCACGTATCCCGTGCCCGCCGCGATGGCTGCTCCGCCGCGCCGGACGGACATGGGGGCACTCATGCGGCCCGCAGTCTACGTGGACCGCAACGCCGCCGCTGCGCCCGGGCCTTGGTCATCACATGCGGTCCGTGTAGATCTCGTTGAACGGATACCACTGCTCAGGGATTCGACGGATGGGCTGCTCGAGGATTGTCGCCACCCGTTGCGTCACGGCCTGGTCGTCCTCGTCCTCGCCCGCCACCAACGGATCACGCAAGCGCAGGATGTAGCCGGCGTCGGTGCGCCAGCACTCGGCGGGGATGATCGGCGCGCCGGTACGGCGAGCGAGAAATGCGGGGCCGGTGCTGAAGTCCACGGGACCGTTGCAGAACTGCACTGTGGTGGTCGGCCCTCCCTCAGGGATGTCGATCAGCAACGCAACCATGCGCCCCCCGCGGAGGGCACGAAGCAGGCCGCGCGCAGCGGCCATGGGGGTGAACAGCTCCCTCTTCTTGGCCTTGCGCGACCAGGCCAGCAACTCGGTGATCCACTGGGGGCCGACGGGGGCCATCACGGTGCTGATCGGATGTCCCGCAGCCAGGGCCAGGCTGGCGGCGACGTCCCAGCTGCCGAAGTGGGCGATGATGAGAATCCCGCCCTTGCCGGCGTCACGTGCGTTGTTGAGGTGCTCGACGCCCTCGACGGCGCCGTGCGCGAACAGCTCATCGAGCCCGATCGCGTGGATCCACACAGTGTCGACGATCATCCGCGCGTACGAGCGGTAGCTGGCCCGAGCGCGGCGCCGCGCCTCCGCCGGCCCCAGCCCACCGGCCGCCCGGCTGTGCAGCTCGGCGCACAGTCGCCGCTTGCGGGGCGATTGGAGGGCGTAGGTGACCGCGCCGGCGGCGTCGGCGACCATGTACCTGCTCTGTCCCATCCCGCGCAGCGCCGTCGCCGCCGCCCCGAACATCCACGCGAGCACCGGCGGCGGTGTGCCGCGAACCACCGTGCTGTCAGCCACCGATCGCCCTCTGCACAGCGGACGGCAGCGCGGACACCCCGTCAAGTCCCGCACCGGCGAAGACGATCCTGCCCAGCTTGACCACGTACACGGTGGGCACGGCGCTGACGGCGTAGGCCGTCACCGCGCTGAACGTCGGGTCGAGCAGCATCGGATAGGAGCACCCCCGGGCGTACTGCTGACGGAACGCGGTGATTGTCGTTGCCGACTCCTTGGCGGCGTCGACGGCGAACACCGGCACCTTCTCGTTGCACAGCTGACCGGCGGCCTGCTGACAGTGGGCGCAGCCCGCCCCGAAGAACTCCACCACGTACGGCTGGCCTCCGGCTGCCGCCGGAACGCGGATCAGGCCACCTTCGGCGGAATCGAGGTTGATCGCCGGGGCGTTGCTGCCGACCGCGAGCAGGCTCGGTTGCGGATGGATGAAGAAGAACATCAGCGTCAGCGCCACGATGCCGCCGGCGAAGAGGAGCAGGGCACGGCGCCACTCGCGCCGGGTCGGCCGCCGGCTGATCCCCAGGTAGCCCATCGGGCGGTCCCCGCGACCGGGGAGGTCGGGCATCAGTGAAGAGCGGTTGCGCCCCCGCCGGCGAGCGAGAGCAGCGGTCCGGCGAACGCCGCGAGAAGAAGCCCGAGCACCGCCGCGGTCCACGCCGTGACCCTGGAGATGAGTGGCGTCGTGGTCACCGCAAACGGCGCCTCATTCTCATCCTCGGCATACATCGCCGACAGCCAGCGGAGCAGCGCCACCCCGGAGAGGGTCACCGCCACGCCGGCAGCGGCCACCGCCCAGCCGGCGCCGCTGTCGAAGGCCGCCTCGGCGATGAGCAGGCGGGCGATGAACCCGACCAGCGGCGGCATCCCGGCCAGTGCGAGCAGCGCCAGGGCGAGAAAGCCGGCCGTGGTCGGGGCACGACGGCCCACGCCGCGATACGCGTCGATGCCGGTGCCGAGGCCGGCGGCATCGAAGATGCCGGCGAGGAGCAGCGCGGCGAGCAGCGACATCGCCGCGCCCATCAGCGCGTACAGCAGTGCGGTCGGCCCAGCGGCGGCCTGTCCGCTGACGCCCTTGGCCGTGGCCGCGACCGCGAGCAGGAGAAACCCGGCCTGGACGATCGAGAGGTCGGCGATGAGCCGCCGAATGCTGCTGGCACGGATGGCGAGAACGCCCCCGGAGACCATGGCGACGACGGCGAGCACGTCGACCAGAACCGTCCAGCGCGAGCTGCCGGCGCCGAATCCCTCGACGGCGTACCGCGCCAGCACCGCGGCACCTGTGACCACGCCGAGCGCGGATGAGAATGCGGCGATCGGAGCGGGGGCTGCCTCCTGCACGTGTCGCGTCCACGCCTGCAGCGGAGGCGCCCCGACAACGATCAGCAACCCAACCACGACCAGGCAGATGCCCACGACGGCAAGCACCGGGTCCACATGGGTGCCGTTCACCCGCAAGCCGCTGGCCAGCCTCGACAGGTCAGTGGTGCCGGTTGCCGCGTAGACGAGCACCAGGCCATACACCGAGGTCGCCAAAGCGATGCCGCCGCTGAGCACCTGCCTGAACGCCGCCTCGGCGGTGACGCTCGACGTCTTGGTGATGGCGGTCAACAGCACCAGGCAGGCGATCAGCAGCGCGAAGTCGATGGTGAACGCCGCCATCTCGCGTTGCGCAATCAGCATCACCGACGCCGCCGCGCTGAGCAGCCGCAGCGCGCAGAAGGCGCCGGCGCGCGCCGGCGCCCGGCGGAGGTAGGCCTGCGCGCCGAGCACGGTGAGGGCGACCACCGCACACAGCAGCACGCTGCCGAACACGTGGAAGCGGTCGATCAGCAGGCCGCCCTCGTACGCCACCCGTCCAACGCCGCTCGGGGTGTGGGTCATGGCGGCAAGCTCGAGCATCGCGGCCGCGAACGCGCCCGCCGTCGCCAGCAGGGTGATCCAGCAGTAGAGCGACGCCCGGGTGCGCGGCCGGAGCACGGCGACCACGGCGCACATCAGCGCGCCGCCGGCGAGCATCACCGCCGGCAGCAGACCGACGAGGATCGACAGGCCCGGGTTCATTGCCCCGCCCCCAGTGACGCCGCGATCTTGGTCAGCCCGGTCCCGATCACCGGCACCACGCGCCCGGCGAGCACCCCGAACGCGACCAGGAAGACGACCAGGGGCCACAGGTAGCTCAGCTCGAGCGCGGTGGCGTCCCGGACCCGGGCGAACTCCTCGCGGATCGGCCCCATGAAGACGCGCTGCGCCGACCAGATCAGCGCCCCGGTCGACACCGCGGTGCTTGCCGCCACGAAGACCGTCGCGTACGGGTGGATGGGGAATGCGCCCGTGAAGAGCATGAATTCCGCGCTGAACCCGGCGAGGAGTGGTGCACCCAGGGCAGCCAGGCACGCGAAGACCCAGAAGGCTCCGATCCGCGGCGCGTGTGCGGCCAGGCCGCCGATGCGGGCCAGCGGAGCGCTGCGGGTGCGACCTTCGATGATCCCGCAGAGCAGCACAAGCAGCGCGGTGCTCAAGCCGCCGCCCACCAGCTGCAGCACAGCCCCTTCCAGCGAGATGGTGTTCGGCGCGGAGATCGCCAGCAGAACCAGCGACATCTGGCCGATCGTCACAGCGGCGACCAGGCGGCGCAGGGTGCGCTGGGCGAGTGTCACCAGCACGCCCCACACCGCGCTCAGCACCGCCAGGACCATCAGCGCAGCGCCGTATCGCTGTGCCTGCACGGGAAACAGGCCGACCGCGAAACGCAGCATGGCGTAGCCGGACAGCCGGACCAAGACCCCGGAGATCACCGCGGCCACCCCCGTGCTGGCCGTCGCGCTCGCCTCGAGCAGCAGCGTGTGGAGCGGGACGATCACGAAGCCCAACCCGAGCGCGGCGAAGACCAGCCAGAACGCGGCGATCCCGACCTTGTCGGCGAGAGGGGTCGTCGCGGTGAGTAGGTCGGCTAGGTCCGAGCTGTGGCCGCCGCTGTGGACGATGACGAGCACGAAGGCGATGAGCAGCAGGACCGTGCTGACCAGCCAGGTCACGCCCGCCCGCATCGCGGCGCGCTGGCGCCCGGCGCCACCGAAGCAGCGGATGAGCAGGTAGAGCGGCACCGCCTGCATCGCGAAGAACAGCACGAAAACCCCCACGTCGGCAGCGCACAGAGCACCGTTGACCGAGGTCTCTGCGAGCAACAGAAGTGCGCAGTACAGACGAATGCGCTCCTGCCGCTTCCACGCCGCCAGGAACACCGAGGTGAAGACCACTGTGCTCAGGGTGAGCAGGCAGAGCGTGACCCCGTCGGCGCTCAGGTGATAGTGGACGGTGAAGGCGAAGTGCGTGATCCACGAGGCGTTCTCCTCGTGCAGCTGATCAGGCGTCGCAGCGACGCCGAGCGAGATGGCGGAGCCGAGCGTGATCAGCGTCAGCCCCAGCGACGTGGCCGCCGCCGCCAGTGCGATGGAACGGATGCGGCTGCGCTGTTCCTGGGTTCGTTCGGGAAGGAAGACGATGAGCAGCGCCGCGACCGTGGTGACCCAGACCACCACGCTGAGGAGCACCGACGGCAGGTCGATCCCGTTGGTGTTGGCAGGGGCCGGGATGACGTTGGGCAGCGCCGGCGCGGTGGCGGGAGGTACGGTGGGAACCACCGCGGGCGCGGTGACGGCCGGCGCGGTCGCAGGCGCCGGCGTCAGGGCAGCCAGCAATGGCTGGAACGCCGCTGCCATGCGCGGCGCCTGCTGCGCCGCCGACGCCGCCGACCAGATGGCCTGGAGAGCTGTGCTCATTGGGTGCGCACCGGGAAGTGGCCGGTCACCGCCAGCACCGACGCTGCCAGGAGGATGGCGATCACCGCGAAAGCGGCGGCCGTCGAGAGAGCGATTCGCGGGGTCCGCAGGCGAGCCAGCCAGGCGCTGAGGAGGGCCACGCTCTCCCCCACCGCGTCGGGAATCGGCTCGAGGAGCTGGCTGTCGACCTCGTCGAGCACCCCGCCGGCTCGGAGCAACGTCGCCGGGACGATCGCGGTGACCCGCTCCGCGGGTGTTGGGCCGGCCAGCAGGGCGGCGGAGCGGGACAGGCGCGCACGGACGGGGTTGGGGGCGCCCCCCGCTGACGGCGAGAACATCCACCAGGCCGCCAGCGCGCCGGCGGCAGCGATGAGCGCGACCAGCGCAAGCGCCCCGAAATCGAGCGCGAGCTGCTGGCGGATGGCGCCGTAGAAGATGAAGTGGCTGAAGGTGACGCCGGCGCCAGGAATGCCCGCGAGGGTGGCGACGAGGGCGGCGGCGAGAGCAAGTTGCACCGCCCGCCGGGCTGGCAGCTCCGCCTCTCGCAGCCGGGTGCTGTCGAAGCCGCGACGCCGCACCGGGTCGCCGCCGGCGACCAGGAAGAGCACCCGGAACGCGTACAGCGCGGTCAGCGCCACGGCCACGAGGACGCCAGCCGCAACGACGACCTTGGTGACCGTGCCTGCGGCTCCGCCCACCGGTTGGGTGTTGCGGAACGTCGCCGACAACACGCTGTAGGTGTTCAGGCTGAGGCCGCTGATCCCTGCCGCCCAGAACCCGAGCGCGAGCGTGGTCCCCGGCAAACGGCGGCGCGCTCCGCCGCATTCGGCGATGTCGCGGGTTCGGTAGGCGCGGCTGAGGTTGCCTGCGGCGAGGAAGTACACCACCACCAGGCACGACGCCGTGAACAGTGCGAACAGAGCCGGGCTGAACCCGCCCATCCCGAAGCCGGCGAGGATCAACCCGCCCTGGCTGGCCACAGCAAACATCCCCAGCCGGAACAGGTCGCGCTGGGCGAGCGCAAGCACGGCAGCACCCACCGACCCGACGGTGCCCACCAGGGCGACGACGGTCAGCAGGTGAGGAGCCTCGATCAGCAGCGGGTACAGCCGAGCGATGAGCACACCGGCGGGGACCAGCGTCGCCACCCCGACCAGCGCCAGCCCGGCCACGGGGGCTTCGAGGGCTCCGGCCAGCCACACGTGGAACGGTCCGACCGCTGACCGGATCACTGCGGCCAGGACGAAGAGCACTGCCAGCACCACGAGCGTCCTGGCGCCCACCCCGGCGACGCCTCCGAAATGGCCGAGGTGCCATTGCGTGGCGAGGACGGAGAACGAGAAGGGATCGGTGGCCTGCGCGCCCGACGTCGGCGGTCGTGAACCGACCGAGCGACCGAATTTCGCGTATGTCATCACCAGCCCGACAAGGAGAGCGAGATCGGCGATCCGGAGAACCACGAACGTTCGCGTCGAGAGCGCACCGGTCCCGGAGCGCTGCCAGTGGTGCGCCGCCAGCATCCAGGCGGCGACGCCGGTCACCTCCCAACCCAGCCAGAGCTGGAAGAGGTTGGGGCTGGCGATCAGCGCCAGCAGCCCGAAGGTGAGCAACCCGGCCAGCCAGAAGAAGCGCCGGAACCCGGCGTCGCCACGCAGCGATGCCAGGGCGTGGAGCTGGGCTGCCAGGGAGAGTAGAAGAGCCGAGGCCATGAAGGCGACGCTGAGCGGGTCCACGCGGATCCCCCAGAGCACCAGGAAGTCGCTGGAGAACAGGCTGCTGTCGGCTGGCGACGCGGACGTGGTCTGCAGGTCCCAGAACGTCTGCGTGTTCTCGTACAGCGCGACGTTGTGGGTGAGCCGAAAGATGAGCACCGCGACAGCGGCGCCAAACGCTAGGCCGGTGAATGCGATTCCCGTCTGCGCGGCGCGCCGCGGGCTCTCGGCGAGGAAGGCCACCCCGACGCCAACCAACGGGAGCAGGACGACAGCCCACGTGAGGTTGAGGATGACGGTCACCTCACGCGTCCAGCTCGTCCAGCTCGTCGAGGTCGGCGGTCTCGGCGCGGCGCCAGAGAAGCGCGGCGATCGCGCCGCCGACGATCAACTCCGCACAGAGGGCCGCCAAAATGAAGAAAGCCAGCGCATCGCCAAGGCGCGGGACCGAGCCGTCACCACTCTCCGCGAACCCGACCGCCGCCACCAATGGGGCGCTGAAGAGAACGCTCAGCGACGCCAGGGCGGCGATCGCGTTGCGGTGCACACAGACACCGAGCAGGCCGACCGCGAAAAGGACGGCACTCAGCGCGGCGTAGTGGGCGGGACCGACATTCACTGCGCGGCGCCGCCGCGGCCGCCACGCTGCGCGCGCGCCGCCGCCCGATGTTCGCGGCGCAACCGGCTGCGTTGCTCACGGAGCCGGCGTTGCTCGGCCGCGCGATCGAGCACCCGCTCGTCCTCCGCGGTGCGCGCGATCATCACGGCCCCACCGATTGCCACGATGGCCAGCACCGCCGCGACCCCCAAGCTCACCGGGGTGCGGTAGTGCAGGACCGTGACCAGGTCGGGTCCCGCGGAGGCGTTGGCGACGTCGTCGACCCTGGTCGAGGTGACCCAGAGCAGCAGGACGCCGATGCCGGCACAGGCCGCCGTGGCCAGCTGCCACCCCGCCGCCGCCCCGGGGATGTCGGCGAGCAGCGCCGCGTAGCCACCGCGGCGGAGCAGGGCGGCAACGACGAGCAGACACAAGGCCGGCACCACCACCGCCATGGCACCGAGCAGGTACGCGCCGGCGGCGATCAGCAGGACGCCGACGAGAAGGTCGCCGACCAGCACCGCCAGCAGCACCAGGCGCGTCGTCGGCGCCAGCACGGTGGCCAGCGCGGCGAGCACGATGAGAACGGAGAGTACGTAGAACACCGCGGCGCCTACTCCGCCGTCAGTGGCGGGGCTGTGGCGGCGCGGAGAAACGCTTGCGGGGACGGCGCCTCGCTGGGGAGGCGGCTTCCGGCGCCGAACATCGGCGGCATTGTAGACGCAAGCAGGTGAGCCGCCCGCCCGCAGCGGCCGGCCCGAAGGCGGCCAGCGGTCACACCGCGTCGTCGTCCTCGAAGGGCCGGTGGACGAGCGCACGCGGTGGGTTGTCCGGGTCCGGGACGCGCTCGAAGAGAAGCGTGACGACCAGGCCCAGCAGTGCCAGGATGATGCCCGCCGCCGCCACCGTGTTGAGCCCCACGCCGACCAGTGGGACGGTCAGGCCCGCGTTCCATATCCCCATCGGCGAGCCGTCGTTGGCGGTGCGTTGACCGACGACCCCGACGACGATGAGGAGGCCGCCCGCGGTGCCGAGATAGTGCAGCCAGTTGCCGTGCCTCCGGGCGACGAAGGCTGAGGTGGTCGCGATCAGCGCACCGCCGAGCACGGCAGCGACGCCGATGACCACCTGGCTGGGCGTCGGTGCCAGGGGGACGGCGAGGATCACGAGGTCACCACCCCGCCACCCACCACCTCGTCGCCGTCGTACAGCACACCCGCCTGGCCTGGTGCGACCTGGGTGACTGCGGGGTGGCACGCGAGCACCAGCGACGCAGCCCCGGCGGCGGCCACCACGACCGGCGCCGGGGCAGCGTGGGCGCGCAGCTGCAGCGTCAGCACAGCGCCGGCGGACGCTGCAGCGTCGACCCAGTGCACATCCTCGAGCGTGACCCGGGTCCGCTCCAGCGCCGCCCACGGTCCGACGGTGATCGTGTTATTGCCAGCATCGACAGCAACGACGTAGAGCGGCGCAGCGTCCGGACGCGCCGGCGCGACCGCGATGCCCGACCTCTGCCCCACGGTGTAGAACGGCACGCCGCGATGCTCCCCGACGACGTTGCCGTCGGTGTCGAGCAGGGCACCGGGGCGGAAGCGGCCGGCCAGGCGGCGCTCAAGGTCGTTGCGGATGTTGTCGGTGACGAAGCAGAGCTCCTGCGAATCCGGCTTGGACGCCGTGACCAGGCCGAGGTCGGCTGCGAGGTGGCGCACCTCGGCCTTCGACGTGAGGGAGCCGAGCGGGAACACCGCGCGGCGCAGCTGCCGCTGGTCGAGGCGGTGCAGCGTGTAGGCCTGGTCCTTGGCGGCCGCGGCGGCACGGTGGAGCGTCACCGCCTCACCGCGTCGTCCGCTGCGCGCGTAGTGGCCGGTCGCAAGATGCGTCGCGCCCGTCTGCATTGCGCGGCTGAGGAGCGCCCCGAACTTGATGGTCTGGTTGCAGCGCACGCAGGGGTTCGGCGTTCGCCCCGCGGCGTACCCGTCGGCGAACGGCGCGACCACCGCAGCCTGGAACTCGGGCTCGAGGTTCCAGCTGTAGTGCGGGATGCCCAGGGTGGTGGCCACGCGGCGGGCGTCCTCGACGGCGTCGACGGAGCAGCAGCCGCGGTCGCGATCATGTTCGGCGTTGCGCGGCCACATCGCCAGCGTGATGCCGATGGCGCGCAGGCCGCGGGCCACGCAGCGTGCGGCCGCGACCGAGGAGTCGACCCCGCCGGACATGGCCACCGCGACCACGGCATCGGCGGGCACAAGGTCGAGTGCGTCGTCGGGCAGCTCCGCGCGCGCCCGCCCCGTGGCGCGGGCTGCCGCGACGGTCATCGGTGCGGCTCAGCCGCCGGCGACGGCCGGGACGATCGAGACCTCGTCGCGCTCACCGACCGGGGTGTCGAGTCCCTGGCTGAAGCGGATGTCGGAATCGTTGACGTAGATGTTGATGAACTGACGGAGCTTCCCGTCGGCGTCGTAGAGACGGTCATGGAAACCCGGGTGGTGCTTCTCGAGATCGCTGAGCGCAGCCGACACCGTGTCCCCCTCGACGGCGACCTCGGACTCGCCACCGCAGAGGCGGCGCAGGGGACCGGGGATGCGGATACGGACGGCCATCGCGCGAGTATACCGACGGCCCGGCGACACTCCGCCGCCCACTCAGGGAGCCGCGGGCAGCTCCACGGTCAAGGGGCTGCGCTCGGCACGTTTGGCGGCACCCGCGACAAGGTCGTCGAACACCAGCTGCGACCACGACTCCATGCTCAGGTAATGACGGCGCATCTCAGTCAGCAGCAGGCTCTCCCCCTCGAGCTTCTCGGTCTCGCGCACCGACGTGGTCGCCACCGTGGGCTCGACCAGGAAGACGAGGCCGAGGTGCACACGCGACACCGGGGTGGTGTCGTCGTTGAGCATGGCCACCAACCGGGCTGTCGCCGGCGACCCCCAGACCCCCTCTTCTGCCCACTCGCGCTGCTGGCCGCCGACCAGGGGCTCGCCGCCGACCCCGTCCCCCGGGTTGATGTGGCCGCCGACACCCAGTGAGTAGAGGTGGTGCAGGCGGCGCTCGCTCGACCGCCGCAACCTGCGGGTGAGCAGGTAGGTGCCGTCGTGGGGGTGATGCACGACGCAGTAAGGGATGATCTGCTGCATCGACGGGTCGTCCTCGACCAGGTACCTGGGCCGGTATTCCGAGGCAGCGCGGATGGTGCGGAGCACCCGCTCCAACCCACCGGTGACCAGGCCGTGCCAGGCGCCGTCGGGGAAGATCGTGGTACGGGGGACGCAGAGAACGTCCTCCGGCGACTGCGAAGCCGCGGAACGACGGCGCGCGGGCGTGTCTGTGCGCTCGGCTGACGCATCGACCATCGGCCTCAAGGTCGTGGAATTCTACGTTGGTGCGGTACCGGGCTGGGACCGGCTGCGCCACCATGTGGCCATGCCCGAGCTGCCTGAGGTCACCGCCCTGGCCGCCGGCCTCACCGAACGCATGCGTGGGCGGTCGATCACCGCGGCCAGGCTCCGCTCGGTCGGTGCCCTGAAGACGTACGACCCACCGCTCCACGCGCTGGTGGGTGCGTCGGTCGAGGGCTGGTCACGCCACGGCAAGTTCCTCGACATGACCGCCGGCGAGCTGCACCTCGTCGTGCACCTTGCCCGAGCCGGCTGGATCCGCTGGCGCGATCGCCTCACCGAGGCTCGTGCCAGCCTCCGCGGCCCGCTCGCCCTGCAGCTCGAGCTCGAGGGCGGCGCCGGCATCGACATCACCGAGCAGGGAACCGAGAAACGTCTCGCCGTGTACGTCGTGCGCGATCCGCTGCGCGACGTTCCCGGGATCGCGCGGCTGGGCGTCGACGTCCTCGACGCCGCGCTCGACAGCGCGCATCTCGCAGCACTGCTGGGTCAGCGGCGCGGCCAGCTGAAGACCGTTCTCGCCGACCAGTCGTTGATCGCCGGGGTCGGCAACGCCTACTCGGACGAGGTGCTTCACGCCGCCGGCCTGTCGCCGTTCCGCCCGGCGACCGCCCTGACCGCCGAGGAGGTCGGGCGCCTCCACTCCGCGCTGCGATCCGTCATGGCCGACGCCGTGGAGCACGCTGCGGGGGTCGACATCGGCGAGCTCAAGCCCGACAAGAAGCAGCACCTTCGCATTCATGGCCGAGCAGGCCAACCGTGTCCCACCTGCCGAGGCACCATCCGCGAGGTCTCGCTGTCGAGTCGGTCGTTCCAGTACTGCCCGACATGCCAGACGCACGGCCGGATCCTCGCCGACCGCCGGCTCAGCCGCCTGTTGCGTTAGCAGCTCACCTGCGGCGTGCCAGTGTCAGGCCGTCGGAGATCGGCAGCATCACGCAGCCGACGGCGTCATTGCCCGCCAACCAGTCGTTGAACGCGCGGATGTGGGCGGCGTTGGCGTCGCCGTCGGCGTCTGCCTCGATCACCTTGCCGCCCCAGAGCACGTTGTCGACCAGCAGCAGGCCGCCGGGACGCAACCGCGGGATCAGCTGCTCCGCGTAATCGCGGTAGCCGCGCTTGTCGGCGTCGATGAAAGCGAGGTCGATCGTCGGCGCCTCGTCGAGGCTGCGCAGTGTCTCCGATGCGGGGCCGATGCGCAGGTCGATGCGGTCGGCGACGCCTGCGGCGGCCCAGTGGCGGCGCCCGATCGCCGTCCACTCCTCGCTCACGTCGCAGCAGACCAGGCGACCGCCCGGCGCCAGCCCCCGCGCGATACAGAGCGCAGAGTAGCCGGTGAACGTTCCGACCTCGACGGCACTCTGAACGCCGAGCGCGGCGGTCAGCACGGTGAGGAACGCGCCCTGTTCGGGAGCGATCTGCATGCCGCTGACGTCGCCCAATGCCGCCGTCTGCTCCATCAGCGATTGCTGCACATCGTCGAGGGGCAGCGAATGGTCGAGCAGGTAGCGGTGGATCGCTTCGTTGAGGAGGAAGCTCTTCGGGCTCATCAGGCCTCAGCCAAGGTGCGGTCGTGCGCTGGGATGGTTTTCGTACGCTGCTCCTGTGCCGCTCTGTCGAACTTTTGTCTGGCCGGCGCCGGCGGACTGCGGCGGCCGACGGTGAGGGTAGCTGCTGGAGGCGACCTCGAGCGCGCGCTCTGGGCTCTGCGTGCGTACGACACCACCGCCCTGGCCACCGTCAGCGAGTCCGGGCCGCACGTGGCCGGTGTCTTCTTCGCGCCCGAGATCGACGGCGACCGCATCCGGCTCCTGGCCGCCGTCCTTGACGGGTCGCGCAAGGCCGCCGACCTCGCCGCCGACCCGCGGGTGGCGTTCGTGTGCTCGCCCGGGAATCCGTCGCGATGGATCCAGGGCAGCGGTTCGGCCCATCGCCCCGACGTCGACGACGCGGGGCGGCTCGAGATCTTCCGCAGGCTCGTCGCCCACGCGCCCGGCGCGCGGCAGTTCGTCGACCGCCTGCCTGTGCACCCGGTGATCATCGAGGTGCGCGACCTCAAGGTCGTCGAGGCCATCGGCACTCCGCCCCTGCGACTGCATTTCGAGTGATGGCCGCCCGCCCGGGCAGTCTGGCCGTGCTGTGGGAGAGCGTTCGCCCGCGGTCGCTGACCATCGCCGCGGTCAGCTCGGTGGTGGGCACAACCGCGCTGGTGCCGCAGCGCACCGTGCAGCCGTTGATCGCCCTGGGCTGTCTGCTGCTGGCGCTGCTCCTGCAGGCGGGCACCAACGTCCTCAACGATGCCGAGGATTCGCTCACCGGCGCGGATGACGACAGCACCACCGGGGCATCGCGGGCGATGCGCCTCCACTGGATCGGTGCGGCGCAGGCACGCGCCATTGGGGCCGGTCTCTTCGCGGCAGCGGCCGTTCTGGGCGTGGGCATCGCGCTGGGTTCGCACCGCCCCGGCCTCCTTCTTGTCGGCGTGCTGGCGATCGCCATCGGCTGGGCCTATACGGCGCCGCCGCTGCGGCTGGCCTACCGACCGCTCGGCGAAGCGGCCTCGGCGCTGCCGATGGGGCTGGGCGTCGTCTGGGGCAGCGCGGCTGCCCAGACGTCAGCGGTGCCGAGCGCGGTGTGGTGGGCGGGGGCGGCGCTCGCCCTGCTGACCGCGGGCATCCTGCACGCCAACAATGCTCGCGACCGCAGCCACGACGCGGCCGTTGGCAAGCGGACACTGGCGACCCGTCTCTCCGAGGATGGCGTCGTCATCGAGTTCAGGATCCTGCTGATCGGGGTCCCTGTGGTGCTGGCCGCGGGGTTCATCACCCGTTCGCTGCCCTGGTGGGGCGCGGGCACGGCCGTTCCCGCCGCCCTGGCGGTACGCGCGGCGATACGCGCGCACCGTGACCTCGACGCGCGCGGCTGGACGATGCGGTTGATCGACTGTGTGCAGCTGCACATGCTCACCGGCCTCGCGCTCGGCCTCGGGTTCGTGCTCAGCGCGATCCGCTGACCAGGGCGGCGATGGCGTCGAAGAACCCCGGGTAGGAGACGGCGACGCAGCCGGCGCCCTCGATGACGGACTCGCCGTCGCCGGGTGCGACCAGCGCAGCAGCTATGGTCCAGGCCATGGCCAGGCGGTGATCGCCGCCAGCATGAAGCCGCGCGGGGCGGAGCCGCACCGGCCCATCGATGACCAGTCCATCGGGGATCTCGTCGACCGACGCCCCCAACGCCCGCAGCCCGGTGACCAGCGCGGCGATGCGATCCGACTCCTTGTTGCGCAGCTCGCCGGCGCCGTGGATCTCGGTGCGACCCTCCGCCTGCGTGGCCACCACGGCGATTGCGGGCAGCTCGTCGATGCAGCGCGGCACCAGTTCGGGGTGCACGATGACGCCGTGCAGCGGCGCGCCGCTCACGGTCACGTCGCCCTGGGGCTCGACGTCGGCCGCCATCGGCCCCTCCTCCACCTCGACACCCGCACCCATGGCTGCAAGCACCTCGAGGATGCCGGTTCGGCCGGGGTTGACGCCGACGCCCGAGCAGCGCACCCGCCAGCCTGGCCGCGCCGCGGCCAGGGCCAGGAAGAAGGCGGCCGAGCTGATGTCGCCGGGGATGGTGATGCCGAAGGGATCGAGTGCTTCCGGCCGCAGGGTGATCGCCTCGCCGTCGCCGACCAGGTCGGCACCACAAGCGTGGAGCAGACGCTCGGTGTGGTCGCGTGTCGGCAGCGGCTCGTGGACGACCGTCGGACCGCTCGCGTTGAGGCCGGCGAGGAGGATGGCCGACTTCACCTGCGCGCTGGCCACGTCGAGCCTGTGCTCGGTTCCCACCGGTGACGGGGTGCCGACGATGTGCATCGGTGCATGACCGTCGGTGCTGGTCACCACAGCCCCGACGGCGTTGAGCGGCCTCGCGACGCGATCCATCGGGCGGCGTCGCAGGGAGTCGTCCCCGTCGAGCGTGGCGGTGAGGTCGTGTGCTGCGAGCACGCCGGCCATCAGCCGCATGGTCGTGCCCGAGTTGGCGCAGTCGAGAACGCCGTCCGGCGATTGCAGGGTCCTGCCCGGGCCGGCGCCGTCCAGCGACACGCGGCCTGAGTCGAACGGTCGCACCGCGCCGCCGCAGCGACGCAGCACCTCGGCGGTGGCGGCGACGTCTGCCGCCGGGGAGAGGTTGCCGATATAGCTGCGCCCGCGGATCAGAGCGCCGAGGATGAGAGCACGGTGGCTGATCGACTTGTCGCCGGGCACGGTTGTGGCACCGTCCAGCTGCGCGATCCCGGGGATGCGCATCTCGTCCATCACAGCTCCCAGGTTGCGCGGGTCATGCCGTGTGCAGCATGCCGCGCAGGAACTCCGACGCCGCGCCCGCCCCGTCGCCGGGGCGCTCAGCCATGGCATCGACCAGCGCGGAGCCCACCACAGCGACTTCGCAGCGGCCACGCAGCGCCAGCATGTGTTCATGCCGAGCCAGGCCGAAACCCAGGGCCCGCGGCAGCATGGTGTGAGTGCGCACGCGCTCGAGCAGCTCAAACGCCTCGGCGGCGACATGGCGCCTTGCACCGGTGGTCCCGGTGACGCCCCCGCAGTAGATGACACCCGAGGCGGTGCCGCAGGCCCTGGCGATGCGCTCGTCGGGCGTGGTCGGGGCGACCATGGGGACCAGCGCCAGCCCGTGTGCGGTGGCCTGGTGGTGAGCCTCGCCGGCCTCCTCGACAGGAAGGTCGGGAACGATCAGGCCGTCCACGCCTGCGGCTGCTGCGTCAGCGCAGAACCGGGCGACCCCGATGCTGAGCACGGGGTTGATGTACGTCATCAACACCAGCGGCAGGGTGACCCCGGCGGCGCGCGCGGCGGCCGCCTGCTCGATGGCGAGCCTCGCCGTCATGCCGTTGCGCAATGCCTGCCAGCCGGCGCGCTGGATGGTCGGGCCGTCGGCGAGAGGGTCACTGAAGGGGATACCGATCTCGGCGGCGGCGCAGCCGCTCGCCTGCACGGCGAGCAGCACCGCGACGGTGTCGTCGCGACGGGGAAATCCTGCGGTGATGTAGGGGATCAGCGCGGGCAGCCCGCCAGCGCGTTCCGCCCACAGCGCTGCGGTGAGACGTTCACCCGGCGGCATCGTGGTTGTCCCCATCGTGGGCACGGACCGTCGCGATGTCCTTGTCTCCCCGTCCTGACAGGCACACGACCACGACCGACTGGGCGGGCATGCTGGCCGCGAGCTGCTCGGCCTCATGCAGCGCATGGCTCGATTCCAGCGCCGGGATGATGCCCTCGAGGCGGCACAGACGGTGGAACGCGGCGACGGCCTGCTCGTCATCGGCCGACGCATAGCGCACCCGCCCGCTGTCGCGCAGCGCACTGTGCTCGGGCCCCACGCCGGGGTAGTCGAGTCCGGCGCTGATCGAGTGAGCCGTGAGCACCTGGCCGTCCTCGTCCTGCATCAGGTAGCTGTGGGAGCCGTGCAGGACACCGGGACGTCCGCGGTTGAGCGGGGCCGCATGCTCACCACCTTCCAGGCCATGGCCGCCGGCCTCGACACCGACCAGCTGTACGGCTCGGTCGTCGAGGAACGCAGCGAAGATGCCGATGGCGTTGCTGCCGCCCCCGACGCAGGCGACGACCGCGGCCGGCAGGGTGTGCAGCCTGGCGAGGCACTCGGCGCGCGTCTCGTCGCCGATCACGCGCTGCAGGCCGCGCACCAGCGTTGGATATGGATGCGGGCCGACGCTGCTGCCAATCACGTAATGGGTGTCGCGGACGTTGGTCACCCAATCGCGAATCGCCTCGTTGGTGGCGTCCTTGAGCGTTCCGGCCCCGCTGTCCACCGCCACCACGGCGGCGCCGAGGAGGCGCATCCGGTAGACGTTGATCGACTGGCGGCGCATGTCCTCACCGCCCATGTACACCGTGCACTCCAGGCCGGCACGAGCGCACGCGGTCGCGGTCGCCACCCCATGCTGGCCGGCACCGGTCTCGGCGATGATCCTCGTCTTGCCCATGCGCTGCGCGAGGAGCACCTGGCCCAGCGCGTTGTTGATCTTGTGAGCGCCGGTGTGGAGCAGGTCCTCGCGTGTCAGCCAGATCTGCGCCCCCCCGCCGGCTGCGCTGAGCCGCGACGCCTGGGTCATCGGCGTCGGCCGGCCGGCGCAGTCGTGCAGCACCGTGCGCAGCTCCTCCTGGAACCCGGCGTCATGGGCGGCGTCCTCCATGGCGCCGGCCAGCTCGGCGAGCGCGGGCATGACGGTCTCGGGGACATAGGCGCCGCCGTAGGGGCCGAAGCGACCGGGCGGGTCGCTCACCAGCCTGCCCCGAGCCCAGCGCCGGCGCCGGCGTGGCGAGCCGCCTCGACAAAGGCCGCCACCAGGTGGGCTTGCTTGACACCGGGCGTGGACTCGAGCCCGCTCGACGCATCGACACCCTGCGGCCGCACCGCCTCGATCGCCGCCGCGACGTTGTGCGGAGTGAGCCCGCCGGCGAGCATCAGCGGGCGATGCCGCGCCAGCGCCGCAGCGGCGACCTGGTCGACACGCAACCCGGTGCCACCGGGGAGATCGCCGTCGTCGGGCGGCGCCGAGTCGAGCAGCACCAGGCAGTCGGGCCACCAGCCCTCGACGAAGGCCACACCTGGGTCGCGGACATTGATGGCGCGGATGATCGGCACCGACGTCTGCCACGCCAGCGCCAGCGGCGCCTCGCCGTGCACCTGCACAGCGTCGAGCCCGTACCGCTGCGCGGCCTCGTCGCAGGCCGACGACGTGGGACTGACCATGACGCCGACCAGGCTCGCCCGACCGCGCACCTGGCGACGCACGGCGCAGGCGGCGTCGTCGTCGACATGGCGCGGACTGTCAGCGGCGATGACCAGGCCTAGCCAGTCGGCTCCGGCTTCGACAGCGGTCTCGGCGATCTCCGGTGTGCGCACGCCGCACACCTTGACGATCACATGCCCCTCCGCGCGGTCGCTGCCGTCGACGCCGCCGCCGCGACCATGTCGGCGAGCAGCGCGGCCGGCTCGCCGTGGCGCATCAATGCCTCGCCGACCAGCACCGCGTCGGCGCCCTCGCCCACCAGCCGCGCCACATCGGCCGCGTCGCGCACGCCCGACTCGGCGACGGTGACCACGCCCGCAGGAACGCGCGCGCGCAGGCGCGCGAACGTGCCAAGGTCTGCGGTCAGGGTGGTGAGGTCGCGGTTGTTGATGCCGATGCACACAGCCCCGGAGGCGAGCGCCCGGTCGAGATCCCCGTCGGTGTGCACCTCGACAAGCGCACCGGCGCCGCAGCGGCGCGCTGCCGCAACCGCCTCCTCGAGCGTGTCCCCCTCGAGGACTGCTGCGATCAGCAGCACCCAGTCAGCACCCGCGACGCGGGCCTCGGCGACCTGCACAGGCGACACCACGAAGTCCTTGCGGAGGACAGGGATCTCCACCGCTGCACGCACGGCGCGGAGATCATCGAGCGAGCCCCCGAAGTCGGGTCCGTCGGTGAGCACGGACACCGCTGCCGCACCCGCCGCCTCGTAGGCGGTGGCCAGAGCCGCGGGGTCGAGGCCGGCGCGCAGCACCCCACCGCTGGGCGAGCGCCGCTTGAGCTCGGCGATCACCGTTCCACCGGCTAGGATGCGCTCGATCGCGGGCGCGTGCTCGAGGTTGGCGGCGTGGGCGTACATGGCAGCGCGGCCGCAGTTGATGGACGCAGCCTCGACGCGCTTGCGGGCGATGATCGGCGCCAGCGCGCCGAGGTCGCTCACCGCGGGGCGCCGGCAGCCGCGGCCACCATGACCGCCGCCAGCAGGTTGGCGAGCATCGCGCGCCCGTGCGGCGTCCCGATCGACTCGGGGTGAAACTGCACACCCTCGACGGCGTGCTCGCGGTGTCGAACGCCCATGACCGTGCCATCCGCAGTCCAGGCGGTGACCTGGAGGGCAGGCGGGAGGGTGGCTCGCTCTGCCACCAGGGAGTGGTAGCGGGTGGCGCGGAGTGGCGAGGGCAGCCCGGCGAAGACCCCGGCTGCGTCGTGGAGGATGTCGCTGCACTTGCCGTGCATCAGCACGCCGGCATTGACGACGCGACCCCCGAAGGCGACGGCGATGGCCTGGTGACCGAGGCAGACGCCGAGCAGCGGGACTCGGGCATCGGCGGCCGCACCCACGAGCTCGACGCAGATGCCGGCATCGTCCGGCCGGCCGGGTCCCGGCGACAGCACGATCGCCGCCGGCCGCGCCGCGATGACGTCGACGGCGCGGGCCGTGTCATTGCGGATCACGGCAACGTCGGCGCCGAGCTCGCCAAGATACTGCACCAGGTTGTAGGTGAACGAGTCGTAGTTGTCGACGACGAGCACGCGCCCGGCCAGCTGGCCGCGACCCAGGGTGGTCACAGCGCCGCCACACGCCGAACCGCCAGGAGAGCGGCGAGAAGCTTGTTGTCGATCTCGCTCGCCTCCTCTGCCGGGACTGAGTCGGCGACGATCCCCGCCGCCGCCTGGAGGTATGCGCGTCCTTGTGCGACCACCAGAGTGCGAAGCGCGATGGCGGTATCGAGCACGCCCCCGCTGCCAATGTAGCCCACCGCGCCGGCGTAGGGACCGCGACCGTGGGGCTCGAGCGCAGCGATGATCTCCATGGCACGGATCTTGGGGGCGCCCGTCACGGTGCCGGCCGGGAAGCACGCGCGCAGCGCGTCGAGGGCGGAGCAGCCCGGCGCCAGGCGCGCGCGGATGCCGCTGACCAGGTGCATGACGTTCGAGTAGCGCTCGACGATTGCCATCTCGTGCACCTCGACGCTGCCGGTGGCGGCGACGCGACCCACGTCGTTGCGACCGAGGTCGACGAGCATGAGGTGCTCTGCCTGCTCCTTCGCGCTGCTGCGCAGCTCGGCCTCCATGGCGAGATCCTCGGCCTCGGTGTGGCCGCGCCGCCGCGTCCCGGCGAGGGGCCGGTAGTCGATGCGCTCGCCGCGGACGCGCACCAGCATCTCGGGAGAAGCGCCGACAAGGACGGCGTCGGGACTGCTGAGGTAGAACAGGTACGGGGTGGGGCTGGAATCGCGCAGCGCGGTGTACAGCGTGAAGGGATGCGCCGACAGCTCGAGACTGAAGCGTCGCGATATCTGTACCTGGAAGATGTCACCGGCGACGATGTGTTCGAGCGCGCGGGACACCGCGTCCAGGAACTGCTGGCGCGGGAAGGTGGATGCACCATCGGCGAGCGTCGGACGCGCCAGGGTGAAATAGCCCGTATCCAGGGACGGAGCGGAGACCGCCCGCGCGTTGTCGACGGCGCCCGGCTGCTGACGCGCCTCGGTGATGCGCGCGCGCAGCGCATCGAGTCGAGCGCATCCTCGGGCATGCGCCGCCTCGACATCGCCGTCGTCGCGTCGCAACTGCGTGACCAGGAGAACGCGCGCACGTGCGTGGTCGAAGACAGTCAACGTGCGATACAGCGCGAAGCCGCTGATCGGGAGCTCCGGGGTCACCGCTCCTGGCGGCGGCAGCTTCTCGTAGCAACCGGCGGCCTCGTAGCCGAGGTAGCCGACCCAGCCACCAACGAACGGTGCCTCCAGCCCCGCCACCGGTGCCACCCGCTCCGCCAGAACCGCGCTGAGTGGCGCGAGAGGGTCGGCGCGGTCCACAGGCGCGAGCTCGACAGGGTCGTGCCCGAGAAAGGAGAAGCCGTGTATCCCACCCGGCGCCGCCGCTGACTCGAGCAAGAAACAGTGGCCGTCGACGCCGAGGCGCTGCATCATGGTGACCGGCGTCTCGTCGCCGGCGGCAAGCTCCATGACCAGTGGGACGACGTCGTGCCCTTCCAGCAGCGTTCTCGCGGTGGCGGCATCGGGTCGCACGCGGGGACGGGTCATCGGCTCGGTGCTGCGACGCCTGGGCGCGGCGTTATGCCGGCGTGACCGCCCCGGCGCCGAGGTGGAGGGCGATGCGGTCGATGGCGGCTTCGAGGTTGGCGACCGAGTTCGCGTAGCTGAGCCGGATATGGCCGGCGCCGTGCGGCCCGAAGCTGCTGCCGGCCAGGGTGGCCACCCCCATCTCGTCAAGGAGAGCGTTCTGCAACTCGCGGTCGTTCCAGCCGGTGGCGGTGATGTCCGGGAAGACGTAGAAGGCGCCCGCGGGGCGGTGGCAGCTGATCCCGGGGATGCGGTTGAGACCGTCGACGAGGATGTCGCGACGCTTGTGGAACTCGGCCACCATCGCGTCCACGGCGGCGTCGGACTCCGGCGAGTCGAACGCCTCGATGGCCGCCATCTGGGTGAACGCGGCGGCGCAGGACGAGCTGTTGATCATCAGCGTGTCCATCTTGGCGGCGACCTCTTTGGGCATCGCGCCGAACCCGAGGCGCCAGCCACACATCGCCCACGCTTTGCTGACGCCGCCCAGCAGAACTGTGCGTTCGGCCATGCCGTCGATGCTGTAGAGCGAGACGTGCGAACCGTCGTAGCAGAGCCGCTCGTAGATCTCGTCGCTCAACACCATCAGGTCGTGCTCGATGGCCAGGTCGGCGATCGCCTCGCAGTCGGCGCGCGTCAGCACCCCCCCGGTGGGGTTGGCCGGGGTGTTGATGATGAGCAGCCGGGTGCGCGCGGTGATCAGCGAGCGCAGCTCGTCGACGTCCAGCCGGAAGTCGTTGCTCTGGCGAATCGGCGCCGACACCGGCACCGCCCCGATGAAGTTGACCAGCGAGCGGTAGATGGCGTACCCCGGGTCGGGCACGATGACCTCGTCACCGGCCTCGATGGTGGCCAGGAGCAGGAAGGCGAGGATGTTCTTGCTGCCCGGGACCAGCATGATGTTCTCGGCGGAGGTGGGCACGCCGGTGCGTTTGGAGACGTATGCCGCCGTCGCCTGGCGGACCGCGGGGATCCCGCTCGCCGGTGTGTAGTGGGTCGCGCCGTTGTTCAGCGCCCGGGTGGCCGCGTCGATGATGTTCTGCGGTGTCTGGAAGTCCGGTTCGCCGATCTCGAGGTGGATGATGTTGCGCCCCTCGGCCTCGAGGCGGCGGGCGTGGGCGAGCACCTCGAAGGCACTCTCGGTGCCGAGCCGGGCCATGCGGTCGGCCCAGCGAAAGTTCACGCTGTCACCGTCAGCGGCGGCAGGTCACCGCGGAAGGGTTCGGGGCGCACGTCCACGGCCTCGACGCGTGCGTGGCTGGGACCCTCGCGAAGCAGCCGCACGAGCTGCTCGACGTCTGGCTGCGGGCCTTCGACAACGCATTCGAGGGTGCCGTCGGGACGGTTGGCAACGGTGCCGTGCAGGCCCGCACCGTGATGGATCACGTAGGCACGAAACCCCACCATCTGCACTCTCCCCCGCACGGTCGCGCGCACGCGAACCTGCTCGGACATATTGGCCGATTATAGGCTGCCGCCGAGCGGACCGGTCAGGCAGCGACCGGCGTCAGGCGACGGATGACGGGCAGCATGTCCTTGGTCGAGGCCATCTTGCTTCCTGCCAATTCTGACATCAACGCGAGGATGCGGCGCTGCACGGGCGCCTCGTGGTCGCGGCCCGGCAGGTACCAGTTGAGCATCCTGCTGATGTACTCCGGATCCTCGAGCTGGCCGACGACGCTGGGAGAGGTGGCGGTGGTGGGGTGCTTGGGGGCGTCGTTGGTGCTGCGCAGCATCCACAGCGTCATCCGCAGCACGGCAGGCAGCTCATCCGGCTTGTTGGTGATCGCCTTGCGCAGGTACTTGGCGTAGCACGCGGCGTGGCGAAGCTCGTCGGCGGCGAGGATCTTGAAGATCTTGCGAAGCAGCGGCTCGGGCGCGCTGTGGCTGAAGGCCTGGTACCAATGGGCCAGACGCTGCTCGCCGCAGAAGTGCATGGTCAGGGTCTCGATGGCCGGGCCCTCGGCGAAGGTGAGGCGGAGCTGCGGGAGCTCGGCGACCTCATCGAAGGTCTCACCACACTGCTCGAGGTACTTGCGCAACACCATGTGGTGCTTCATCTCCTCGTAGAACCAGATCGAGACGAAGCTGCAGAAGTCGATGTCCGTGTAGAAGTCGCGGAGGAACATCTCCGTGGCGTAGAGAGCGCTCAACTCGGTGAGGCAGATCTGGCGGAGATCGTGGATCCACTGCTCGGTGAGCAGGCTGCGGTCGATGGTGGTGAAATCGATCTCGTCGGTGAAGTTCCAGCGGGCACGCTCGAGGCGTACAAACAGGTCGTCATAAAGCATGAGATTCAGTGTCAGCGAACCCAGGTCGCCAAGCCATCGGCCCCCGCCACACAAATTCACGTCAATTTTTGGCCCTGATGTCCATAATGGCCCGCATGTCGAATAGGCTCCCTCGGTCGACGCTTCCTGCTGCCGACAAATGGGCCACCACGGCCACACTTCCGCCGGAGATCACGGAACATCTGCTCGCGGAGGTCGACATCATCGCCCGGCGCATGACCCGGCGGATCGCGGCGGAGATCAACCTGCCGGCGCAGTTTCGCACCATCGGTTACCTCCGTCTGGTCACCGGCGCGTGTCGCGATGCGCTTCGAACCCTGGTGAGGTTGCTCCGCGATGGCCGGGGGCTGCGCACCGCCGACCTGCAGCGCCTCGGCAACATGGGGGCCCAGCAGGCGGAGATGGGCGTGCCCCTCGAGGTGCTCCTGGCCGCGTACCGGCTGGCGGCGCGAGTGGTCTGGCGCGAGCTCATCGGGGAATCCGCCGGGCTGGAGGTCCTTCCCCGCGCCACGGTCATCGCGGTCACCGGCCAGGTCCTGGAGTACCTCGACGAGATCAGCGGCGCGGTGGGCTCCGCCTACCTCGAGACCCGCGAGCGGTTGATGCGCCGGCGCGACCTCGACCGCGACAGGCTGCTGCAACGGCTGGTGGCGGGCGACGCCACCCCGGAGTTTCGCCGGCTCGCCGCCGCCGCCGAGCTCGACCTCCAGCCTCCCTACCAGGTGCTGGCCTGCGTAGTCGACTCAGCGGCCGCGGAGGGCGCCCTCGAGCGCACCCTGCGGGCCCGCAGCGTGCTCCTCGTGGCCGACCAGCCCAGCACCTGGATCGCGCTCGTGCCCGGGCGCGAGGGCGTCGCCGCATTTCTCGCGGCTGCCGACCGCTCCCTCCCCCACCCCGGTGCCGTCGTCTGGGGCATCGGCCCCGTTGCCATCACCCTCGACGAGGTCGCCGAGAGCGCCAGGCGTGCCCGCGAAGCCCTGCACGTCGGTCTGCGCCTCGACCCCACCGAGCGAGTCTGGGATGACGCCGCGGTGGGCATCTTCGCCACTCTCGCCACCGACCCCGCCGCCATGGCGCGATATCTGGAGCACGTCCTTGGCCGGGTGCTGGCGATGCCTGTGGTGCGCGCGGCGCCGCTGCTCGACACGCTCGAAGCCCTGCTGGCGACACCGAGCCTCAACGAGGCCGCGAGCTCGCTCGGGCTGCACCGGCACACCATCGTGTACCGCACCCGGCGGCTGGCGGAGCTTGGAATCGACCTCGAAGGTCCATCAGCCCGGCACCGCCTCTGGCTGGCCCTGCAATGCCATCGACTTCTCAGCGCTGGCGAAACCGCGGCCCAAGCCGGGGCGCTCCCTCCTTCATGAGCCGCATCCCCACCAGCGAGGATCTCGCGGTGCTCGGCCTCCGTCCGGGGGCCGGCGACGACGAGATCCGCACGGCCTATCGGCGGCTGGCCAAGATCCATCACCCCGACCGCAACCCCGGCGATGCCTCCGCTCTGGAGACCTTTCGTCAGATCACCGACAGCTACGCCGCGCTGCGCGACCGAGGCCAGCGGGCGTCGAGCACGGGGTCACGCTCCCCGCTGTCGGCAGCCCGCGCCGCCCGAAGCCGGGCCTCGTCGCGACGCGGCACCGGGGCGTCCGGGACACGGCTTGCCGACATCCCGGTCGGAGGCTCACTGTGGGTCGACAGCGGCGCTCTCCTGGTGGCGCCTGATCGCACCGCCGCGCTGCGGCCGGCGGCAGACGGTGCCCCCTACCCCACCGTTGCCAAGGTCATCCGTGTCGAGCGCCGCGGGGATGGGCTCCACGTGTTCATTCCTCCGCAACCCTCGGCTCGGTGGGCGGTCGGCGGCGAGGCAGAGAACGAGGGGCTGGCTGTCGCGGCGCTCTGGGTCGGTGGCCGCCAGGACGGGTCCGACGGGTCGCCGTCCGCCGCGAAGGTCCCGCTGCGCCTGATCGGCAACACCGTCGGCGAGATGGCGCCTGGCGACCGGGGCTGGACGCTCGCCGCCGCGCTGGCGGTCGACCCGGCCGGCGTCTGGAGCATCGACCTGGCTCAGCCGGTGAGCCGCGAGCCCCACCGTGACGCCCGATTGCGGGTCCTGCGCGACGACGACGGCTTCCGCGTCCACGCTGACCTGCCCGCGTCAGAGTGGTCGCCAGCCGCGAGCCCCGAGGACGACGGCCGCGCCACCGTCGTCGACGCCATCCTTGCCGGGATGCGCTATCCGCCGCCCGCTGGCTGAGCGGCAGGCGCGGACAAGCTCACTTGGCGACGAGCGCGTCTCCCTCGGCATCCCGAGCGAGCATGAAGAGCAGGTCAGAGCAGCGATTGAGGTAGCGCAGCACCTCGGGGTTGGCCAGACCGCCCGCCCGCTCCAGGGTCACGGTGCGGCGCTCGGCGCGCCGGACGAACGTTCGCGCCATGTCGACCGCCGCCGCCACCGCGGTGCCACCGGGGATGACGAAACCCCTGGGCAGCTCGATGCGCGCTTCGAGGTCGCCAACCTCTCTGTCGAGGGCCTCGACCATGGCCGGGCTGACCACGGCGAAGTGCTTCTCGAGCTTGTCGCGATCCGGCGTCGCCGTGGCAAGCTCGGCGCCAACGGTGAAGAGGTCGCGTTGCAGGTCGAGCAGCCGGCCGGCCCGCGGGCTGTCCACGCACAGGGCGCGCGCCAGGCCGAGCGCCGAGATCGCCTCGTCGAGCGCCCCGTACGCCTCGGTGTGCAGGTCGTCCTTGGGAACGCGGCCACCGTAGAGGAGGCTGGTCTCGCCCCGGTCGCCGTGGCGGGTGACGATGCTCACGCCACCCAGCCGCCGTCCGCCGCGGCCTCGACCATGACCTGAAGAGCCACATCCTCGTGGCCGCGGGCACGCTCCTCCACCCATTTGCTGGCGGCCAGGGTGGCGGTGGTGGCGTCACCGACGGCGGTGGTGATCTGGCGGGTCAGCTGAGCCCGAACGTCACCGGCGGCGAAGATGCCCGGCACGCTGGTCATCATGGTCATCGGGTCGGTGACGTAGTAGCCACCCTTGTCGTGGGCGACATGGGCGTCGATCAGCGTCGTGTTGGGGATGAACCCGACGAAGATGAACACCCCGCCGACGTCGAGCCGCGACGGCGCCCGGGTGACCGTGTCGAGAAGGCGCAGATGGCTGACCTTGTGCTCGCCCTCGATCGACTCGACGACCTTGTTGACCAGGATCTCGATCTTGGGGTGCGCGCGCGCCTCCTCGATCAGGATGGGCTGGGCACGAAACTCCTCGCGACGATGGATCAGCGTCACCCGGGTGGCATACCGCGTCAGGAAGATGGCCTCCTCGACGGCGGCGTCGCCGCCTCCGATGACGGCAAGCTCCAGATCCTGGAAGAAGGCGCCGTCACACACAGCGCAGTAGGAGACGCCCCGTCCCGCGAGCTCGATCTCGCCGGGGACGTCGAGCTTGCGCGGGTTGCCGCCGGCCGTGATGATCACCGCCGGTGCGCGATAGTCGCCGGCCGCGGTCTCGACCACCTTCATCCCATCGGCCTCGATGCGGATGCGTTGCGCGGGCGAATAGACCATCTCCGTCCCGAAGTGCTCGGCCTGGGCGAGCATGGCGGCGGCGAGCTCACCACCGAGGATGCTCTTGAAGCCCGGGTAGTCCTCGATCAACTCGGTGTTGAGCAGCTGGCCCCCGGGAGCCTTGGCCTCGATGACCACGGCCTTGATCTTGCTTCGGCCGGCGTACAGGGCGGCGGTCAGCCCGGCCGGACCAGCGCCGACGATGGCGATGTCGTACTCGTTCACGATGCCTTCACCGTACCCGATCGCGGTCTCTCTGAAGCGCTCACCGGTTGCTCAGCGCGCGGCGAAGCTCGTCAGCTCGGCAAGCACGCGGCCCAGCTGGATCGCGTACGCCTCGGTGGTCGACTTGCTGGCGAGCGTCAGGATCCCCACCACCCGCCCGCCGCTGTCGAGAACCGGGCCACCGCTGTTGCCCGGGTAGATCGTCTGGCCGTCGAGGACGAGCATGTCGTGGTAATCGGTGGTCACCGGCGGCTGTCCCGTGGTTGTGTCACCGGTGACAGGAACGTCTGCCTGCACACTGGTCGCGGACTCGTCGGTGATGTCGCCGTGCCCGGTGGCGTGGCTGCTCGCGATCACCACCACCGGCTGCGGCAGGCCATGGAGCAGCGTCCTGAGCGGCAGCAGTGGCGCACCGGCGAAGCCGTCGTGACTGCGCACCACGGCGATGTCGAGGTTGCGGTCGACGCCGACGACGTCGCCCACGTGTGACGAACCGTCGCGGCCGCGGATGCGCACCGCCAGCTGTCCCTGGACGACGTGGGCGTTGGTGACGAAATCGCCTTTGGCGTCGATGAGCCAGCCGGTGCCCAATCCCTCGTCATTGCTCCCCAGGGATTCGATGGTCACGGTCGCGCGTAGCTGGGCGCGAGCCACGTCGTCGATGGACAGAGTCGGCGTGGCGATGGCCTCGGTGGCCGCCGGAGGGTGCGCCGTCGGAGCGGTGCGCGCCACCTCCGTCCGGTTGACCGTGGCCAGGAAGGCAACTACCCCGACGAGGAGCGCCGAGGCAACGGAGATGAGCAGGCGCACCGAACGCGAGGTCAGGGCCGGGCGACGAGGTGGCACGACCGGGAATTGTGCGCGACGATGCGCCGAACACGAGCTGCGCGGATCTGTCGCCGACCGCTCCTACGCCGCGCCCACCTGGGGGTCGAGCACCCCGGACTCACCGAGGCGGCGGAGCGCGTGGGCACGGTGCGACACGCGGTCCTTGGCGCCGGCAGCGGCCTCGCCGAAGGTCACCCCGAGGTCGTCGCTGAGGAAGATGGGGTCGTAGCCGAAGCCACTCATGCCGCGCGGCTCCACGATGGTGCCGTGGCACTCGCCATGGGCCACGACCGGCTCGGCTCCCGGGCGGCACAGGGCCAGCGCGCACACGTAGCGGGCGTGGCGGTCGCCGGGGGTGCGTCGCTGGACATCGGCGAGCAGGGCCAGCATTCGCTCCTCATCCGTGGCGCCCACGCCCAGCCACCTCGCCGACGCGGGCCCCGGCCAGCCGTGCAGAGCCTCGATCTCGATGCCGCTGTCGTCGCCCAGCGCGGCCAGCCCCACCGCGGAGCTGACAGCCGCCGCCTTGGCCAGCGCGTTGTCCGCATACTTCGGACCCGGCTCCTCGATCTCGGCGCTGAAGCCGACCTGCTCGAGCGAGCGGAGGCGCCAGGGGGACTCGCTGAGCAGCCGGGCGAACTCGGTGAGCTTGGCCGCGTTGTTGGTGGCGATGACGAGCTCGGGCGCCGCCGGCTGGAGCGACGGGCCGGCGCTCACGCTCGCCCGAGCGCCTCCGCCTGGAGTGTGAACAGCGCCCGCATGCCCGTCGCGGCGAGCTCGAGCATGCTGTCCATCTCGATGCGCGAGAACGGCTCGAGCTCGGCGCTGCCCTGCAGCTCGATGAACCGCCCGTCACCGCTGCCGACGCAGTTCATGTCGGTGTCGGCAGCCGAGTCCTCGAGGTAGTTGAGGTCGAGCCGGGGCTCGCCGGCGATGATGCCGGTGCTCACCGCCGCGACCTGCCAGCGCAGCGGGTCGAGCTTGACCAGCCCGGCGGCGCGCAACCTGGCGACGGCGAGAGCGAGCGCGACGTAGCCGCCGGTGATCGAGGCTGTTCGCGTGCCACCGTCCGCGACCAGCACGTCGCAGTCGATGAACACGCTGCGCTCACCGAGCAGGGAGAAATCCACGGCCGCGCGCAGGCTGCGGCCGATCAGCCTTTGGATCTCCTGGACGCGGCCGTCGACGCGCCCCTTGCGCCCGTCGCGCTCGGTGCGCGTCATGGTGCTGCGCGGCAGCATGGCGTACTCGGCGGTGACCCAGCCACGCCCACTCCCCTTGCGGAACTGGGGCACGCGTTCCTCCACACTCGCCGCGCACAGAACCCGCGTGTCGCCGACCGTGATCAGGGCGCTGCCCTCGGCGTACGGCAGCGGGCCGAGCTCGATCGACGTGGGACGCAGCTGGTCCGGCGCTCGGCCATCAGGACGCATGGCCACGCAGTGTAGTGACCGCGTCAGCGTGCCCTGAGCGGGCGGTCAGCGCTTGAGCGCCTTGTCGAGGATGAGGATCGACGCCTCGAAGAAGAGGATCAGCGGGATGAACAGCGCCGTTGGCGTGTAGGGGTCGGCGCCCGGGGTGACGATCAGGGCGCCGATGATGATGCCGACCCAGATCACCTTGCGCTGGGATCGAAGCTTGCGCGACGAGGTGAGGCCGAGCAAGCCGAGCAGGATGACCACCACCGGCAGCTCGAAGGTCACGCCGAAGGCGATGATGAGCAGCAACAGGAAGGACAGGTAGGCGTTGATGTCGGGCAGGTAGGTGGCACTGCTGCCGAGGAACGTCGCCAGGAAGTTGAGCCCAATGGGCATCACGAAGTAGGCGAACGCCGTGCCCGCCGCGAAGAGCAGGAAGGCCGACGCAATGAACGGCCCGACGAACTTCCGCTCCGTTGGGCGCAGGCCTGGAGCCACGAAACCCCAGACCTGCCAGAGGATCACCGGAAGGGCGCCGAGGACGCCGACGATCGCCGAGATCTTGATCGGGATGGTCAGGCCCTCGGTGGGGCTGGTGAAGATCGCCGTCGAGGTGAGGTGATTGGTCTTGCTGAGCACCGTGGTGAGCGGGTGCAGCAGGAAGGCGAAGATGGCTCCGTGAAAGATGAAGGCGGCCACGGTGGCCACCACCCACGCGATCGCCGAGATGATAAGGACGCGGCGGAGCTCCTCGAGGTGCTCGACGATGGTCATGCGGCGCTCGTCGCCCGCCACTCCCTGCACCTCTCAACGCCCCGGTGAGCAGGCGGTCACTCAGCTCGCAGGGCTGGAGTCGCCCTCGCCGGCAACCTGGTCGCCCGGGCCCGCCGCGGCGCCGCCGCCCACGGTGGCGGGAGTTGTTTGCGGCACCGGCGCGGTCGCCGGCGCCGGCTCCGTGGGGTCGCCCCTGGCGGCCTTGGAGAACTCCTCCTTGGTCTCCGCCGACGCCTTGCGGAACTCACGGATGGCGCGACCGACGCCCGCGCCCACGTCGGGGAGCTTGCCCGGACCCCAGATGATCAGCACGATGATGAGAACGATGGCGATGATCCAAAAGTGGCCGGGGTTGAGGAGCGGCATCTGGGGGAGTCTCCGTTGTGTCACCGGCCGGTCCCACCGTCTGGGACCTCGTGCCGGGGCGTCTTCCTACTCTAGCATCGCATCTGGCGAATCCCTGAGGATCCGCTGAGATGGCTCTCAGCCAGACCGACGGCGAACCCATCGATGACGCGATCGATGTCAGCTGCGAGATGGGCGGTGGAGATGAAGCCGGCTTCGAACTGCGACGGCGGCCACAGCACCCCACCACGGCGCCAGGCCCGGTGCACTCGCGAGAATGCGGCGGTGTCTGCGCGGGTCGCCTCCGCATGGTCGTCGACGGTGGCCAGGCCGATGAAGGCGGTGAGCATGCTGCCGGCTCGATTCACGGCACAGGCCACGCCTGCGTCGTCAGCAGCCTGGGCAAGGCCGGCCGCCAGCGCCGCCCCCAGCGTCTCGAGCTGTGCGTAGGCGTCACCGGCCTTCAGGTGGTCGAGGACCGCACACCCCGCCGCCATCGCCAGCGGATTCCCCGACAGCGTCCCGGCCTGGTAGACGTCGCCGGTGGGTGCCAATCGCTCCATCAGGGCCCGCGATCCGCCGAACGCCCCCACCGGAAGACCGCCACCGATGACCTTGCCGAGGCAGGTGAGATCGGGGCGGACCGAGAACGCATGCTGGGCACCGCCGTATGCCAGCCGGAAACCGGTCATGACCTCGTCGAAGATGAGCAGCACGCCGTGGCGCGCGGTCAGCGTGCGCAGCGCGCCCAGGTATCCCTCCTTGGGGAGCACGCAACCCATGTTGCCTGCGACCGGTTCGATGATCAGCGCGGCGATGCGTTCGCCCTCGCGGTCGAGCACGGCAGCGACCGCGGCAACATCGTTGTAGGGCACCACGATGGTGTCGGCGACGGCCGCCGCGGGCACACCGGGCGAGCCAGGGATGCCGAGGGTGGCGACCCCGGAGCCGGCGGCTGCCAGGAACGCGTCCGCGTGGCCGTGGTACGCGCCGGCGCACTTCACCACACGATCGCGCCCGGTCACCGCGCGCGCCAGCCGCAGCGCCGACATGGTCGCCTCTGTCCCGGAGTTGACGAAGCGCACCATCTCCATCGACGGCATCGCCGCGATGATCCGCTCGGCGAGCTCGACCTCGAGCGCGGTGGTGGTGCCGAATGCGGTGCCCCGCCCGACCTGCTCTCGCAGCGCCGCGACCACTGCCGGATGGCTGTGGCCGAGGATGTGCGGACCGTAGGCGAGGATGTAGTCGGCGTACTCGACGCCGTCCTCGTCGACCACGTGGGCGCCGCTGGCGCGGGCGATGACGGGGGCTTCGCCGCCGACCGCGGTGAATGCCCGCACCGGGCTGCTGACCCCCCCGGGCAGCACCCGCTCGGCGCGCTCGCGCCACTCCGCGGAGCTCACCGCGACGCCAGGCTCGTCACTGCTGCTGGGTGACCGTCACGCTCTGCATGACGTCGCCCTGCTGAGTCGCCTGTGCCACGGACAGACCGGTCGCCACCTTGCCGAACAGGCTGTAGAGCGGCTGAAGCTTGGTGGTGTCATCGGCGATGCAGATGAAGAATTGCGAGCCGGTGCTGTGTGCTGCAGATGCCTTGGCCATGGCGACAGCCCCGAGGCCGTACTGCTGGCGCACCGGCTCCTCGGCGATGGTGTAACCAGGGCCACCGCTACCGTCGCCCTTGGGGTCTCCACCCTGGACGATGAACGAGGCGACCACCCGGTGGAACTTCAGCCCGTCGAAAAAGTGGTTCCGCGCCAGCACCACGAAGTTGTTGACTGTCGCGGGCGCCAGGCCGGGCTGGAGGCACAGCACGATGGCGCCGCGTGGGGTCGTGATGGTGGCCTCGTACAGCTTGGAGGTGTCGATCTGCATCGCCGGTGGCGCGCTGTACACGTGCGGATTGGCCGGCTCGCCCGACGGGGGCATGGGGGGTCCGAACGTGGCCGTGGTGCAGTCGGCGAATGCGATCGCGGCGGGCGACGCGCTGGTGCTCGCTGTGGCCGACGCCGACGGCGACGCCGCGGCCGATGGCGTGCTGACGGAGTTGGCCCTGTCGATGAAAACCACGGCCACCACCAGCGCACCGATGAGCAGCGCCCCGACGGCCAGAGAGAAGGGCAGCCGCGTCGGCGGTGTCGGCGTTCGATCAGACACGGGCCGCGTCCTCCTGGATCCACCGCGCGGCACGCCGCGCGTCGTAGGTGATGACGAGGTCGGCGCCGGCACGGCGGATGGCGGTGAGCGCTTCCAGCACAGCCGCCCGCTCGTCGAAGGCGCCTGCCGCTGCGGCGGCGTGGAGCATGGCGTACTCGCCGCTGACGCAGTAGGCGGCCAGGGGCAGGTCGGTGGCGTCGCGGACCCGGGCGACGACGTCGAGCGCGGTCAGCGCCGGCTTGACCATGAGCATGTCGGCGCCCTCGTCCACGTCGATGAGAGCCTCTCGGACCGCCTCGCGCTGGTTGGCAACGTCCATCTGGTAGCTGCGCCGGTCGCCAGAACGGGGTGCGCAATCGGCGGCCTCGCGGAACGGGCCGTACATCACCGACGCGAACTTGGCGCTGTAGGCAAGCACAGCGGTGTTGGTGAACCCGTTGTCGTCGAGCGCCTGCCGGATCGCGGCCACCTGCCCGTCCATCATCCCGCTCGGGGCGATGATGTCGGCGCCCGCCGCCGCCTGGGCCACAGCGATGCGACCGTAGACCTCGATGGTGGCGTCGTTGTCGACACTGCCGTCGTCGCGCAGCACGCCGCAGTGACCGTGGTCGGTGTATTCGTCGAGGCAGCAGTCGGCGATGAGCACCACCTCGTCGCCGTGGCTGCGGCGCAGGCTGCGCAATGCGGCCTGCACGATGCCGTTCTCGTCCCAGGCCTGCGATCCGTCGGCGTCTTTGCGCGCTGGGACACCGAAGAGGATGACCGCCGCGCATCCCGCGGTGAACGCGTCATCGGCCGCGACGGTGAGCGATTCGATCGTCTCCTGCTGCTGACCGGGCATCGAGACGATCGGCACCGGGGCCTCGATGCCCTCGCGCACGAACGCCGGATGGATGAGATCGCCCGGTGCCAGCCGGGTCTCGCGCGCCACGGCGCGCAGGCCGGCGGTGCGACGCAGACGGCGTGGTCGCTCAACAGGAAAGGCCATGCGTGGCTCAGGGTAGCCGCTCAGCGTGCAGGACCCGCACCGTTGCGGCGGCCACACCCTCGGCGGTGTGCTCAGCAGCGGTGATGACGGTCGCCCAGCCGGCGTCCCGCGCAGCCGCGGCGGTCACCGGCCCGATGCACACCGCCGGGCAGGCCGGCAGCGGTCGTCCGTTCAGGCCGCGTGTGAAATTGACAACCGTGCTCCCGCTGGTGAATGTGACCGCATCCGGTGGCGCCCCCGCCAACGCGGCGCGGAGGGTGGTGGCCGCGTCCGCCGGCAGCACGGAGCGATACGCGGCGATGACCTCGACGCGGGCGCCTCCGGCGCGCAGCCGGGGGGCGACGACGTCACGACCGCCGGCTGCCGCGATGACCAGCACGTTCCTTCCCACCAGCTGGTGGCTGGCCAGCTCCTCGGCGAGCGACTGCGCCGTCTGCCCGGTCGCCACCAGCTCCGGCTCGATGCCGCGCGAGCGCAGCGCCGCCTCTGTCGCGGGCCCCACCGCTGCGACGGAGACGCCGTCGAGAGCGCCGGGCTCGCCGACGTGGTCGAAGAGCAGCGCCACCGCTGTCTGGCTCGTCACAACCAGCCACGACCCCGAGCCCCCCATGCGCAACCGTTGCACGGCACCGGCCAGGGCGCGCGCGCCGGCCAGTGGCTCGACGGCGATCAGCGGCACGCGCAGCACGGTTGCCCCCGCCTCCGCGAGCAGCTCGCCGAGCCGGTCGCCCTTGGCCGCGCCGCGGGTGACCACCACCGTGCGGCCGGCCAATGGCGGGCCGGCGCTCAACGCAGCGCGCCGGCCACCCGCACGGCCAGGTCTCCCGGGCGGTCCGGATTGCCGCCGAGCTCGACGCGGGCGATCGAACCGCCGGCGCCAAGGGCAGC